>JAGGRX010000111.1 GCA_021159405.1 Candidatus Bipolaricaulota bacterium
GGCCGGAACACCTGCTTTCGGTAGTAGCGCAGCTCTTCCAGTGAACTCAGGATGTCCGGCAGGGCCCGGTGGGGGGATGTTTTTCTGCGCTTTAGGGCCTTTTCCGGAAACCAGCGCGCCACCAGCTCCTTCAGGGAGCTCACATCCACATGCCGGTAGCTCAAATGGGCGCTTACCCGGGGCATGTAGCGCACCAGGAACCGGCGATCCAGGCAGATCGAGCTCCCGCACAGCGGGCAGGCCCTTGGCGGCGTATGCTCCCTGAGGAAGGCCAGGGTTTCCTCCTCGGCCTGGGCAAGGCTCACGCCGGAGCGGCGAACCTCCCCGAGAAGCCCGGAGGCCTCGTGTTGCTTTTTCGCCCAGGGGTCCATGGACTTGAGCGCTTCCTCTGGTTGATGAATCACGAGGTTTGGGCCCTCGGCGATCACGTTCAGGTCCTTATCGGTTATCAAGGTGGCGATCTCCAGGATCACGCATGACTCCGGCTCAAGCCCTGTGGTTTCAAGATCCATCCAAACGAGGTTGGTTGAAACAGGTTTTGTGGACAACTGCGTCCTTTCTAGCCGCACGCTGAAGGCGGCCTTTCAGGATACCCGATCCTGAATAGGATTCCAACTGCCTCCGGCTCACGCCAGCCGGGAGATCACCTCACTTGTGTGTTCTCCCAATCGGGGAGGGGGCAAGTGGCTTGGGGGCATGGCCTGGGGAAGGGGGCAGCGCACGCTGAGGTAGCGGCCCGCCGAGGGGTGATCCACCTCCACCAGCAGGGGCCCTACCAGCCCGGGGTCGCCGAACAGCTCCGAAAGAGAGTTGACCGGCCCGGCCGGCACCCCGGCGGAAATGAGCCTGGCCATCCATTCCCCACGGGTCGCCTTGCGAAACTCCCCCTCCAGGATCGCAACCAGCTCCTCCCGATGGGTCACCCGGGCGGGGTTGGTGGAAAAGCGGGGATCGCAGGCTAGCTCCGGCCTTTCGAGGACGTCGCATAAGGCGCGGAACTGCCCGTCTGTCCCCACCGCTACCATGAGCAGGCCGTCCTGGGTGGGAAAGGCTTGGTAGGGGACGATGTGGGGGTGGGCGGTCCCCAGACGCCGGGGCTCCTTGCCCGTGAGCAGAAATGCCTGGCCCACGTTGACTAACGCTGCGACCGCGCAGTCGGAAAGGGCGATTTCCACCGCACGGCCCTTCCCGGTTCTCTCCCGCTCAAGGAGCGCGGCGAGCGTCCCCGAAAGGGCTGCCCAGGCCGCCAACACATCGACGATGGCCACCCCTACCTTGACCGGCCGGTCCCCTTCCCCGGTGATGGCCATCAAGCCCCCCATGGCCTGGATCAGGGCGTCGAAGCCAGGCCGCTCGTGGTAAGGCCCCGGGCCGAAGCCCGCGATGGCCACGTAGACGATGCGGGGGTTGACCGTCCGCACCTCCTCGTACGAGAGGCCCAGGCGCCTTGCCGTGCGGGGAAGGAAGTTGTGTATCAAAACGTCGCTCTTTGCGATGAGCCGGCGGAGGGTTTCCTGCCCCTCGGGATTGCCCAGGTCCAGGGCGATCCCGTACTTCCCACGGTTCACGGCCAGGAAGTAGGCGGACTGGCCCGCTACAAACGGCGGCCCCCAGCGGCGGGTCTCATCCCCCACCCCGGGCCGCTCCACCTTGATCACCTCAGCCCCGAGGTCCGCCATCCAACAGGCGGCGAGCGGTCCGGCCAGTATCCTAGACAGGTCCAGGACCCGAACTCCAGACAGGGGCTTCATCGCTAGAACAACGAAAGTTCCTTGGGGCCCTCGTCCAGTGGGATCCGGATCTCCCCGTACACCCCGTCGTAGCCCGGGCGGATCTGGAGCTCCCCGGCCCGCACCTTGCGGATGGCCGAGAGGATCTTGGGCGGGGTGCCCGGGGCAAGCTCCTCCTCCGGAAGATCCAGCAGGACCCTAAACTCGCTCCCGAAGCGGGAGACAAGTTTCAAGTACTCATCCCGCACGCCTTTTGTGTCCCGGCCCTGTCCCAGGGCTTGGGCGATGATCTCCTCCAGGGGGACAAGCGACCGGTAGGGGATTGCCCCAGGCGGGCGAAAGCCCTCGGGCCGGTCGGCCAGGGCCTCCACCCGGTGCATCACCCCGATGGTAAGCGGTCGGCCACAAACCGGACAGCGCCCCCCGTGGGCCTTCGTCTCCTTTGGCGAGAAGACCACTCCACAGGCCCGGTGGCCGTCATAGTGGTACTTCCCTTCCTGGGGGAAGAACTCGACGGTAAACAGAAACCTGTTCGGATCCCTTTCCCTGATAGCTGCGATCAGGGCGGGGTAGCTGGGCTCTGGCAGGTCGAAGACGCACGCCTCCCGTCCGAGGCGCGCCGGGGAGTGGGCGTCGGAGAAGGAGACGAGCGCTAGTCTATCCAGGGCGGAAAGCCGCCAGTTCATGGCCGGATCTGATGAAAGACCGGTCTCGAGGGCGAACACGTGCCGGGCCGCCTCCCCTAGAGCCTCCTCCAGGGAATCGAACCCGGAGTTCGCCCCGAAGATGGAGTACCAAGGGGTCCAGACGTGGGCCGGGATCACCACCGCCTCGGGGCAGGCGCCAAGCACCGTGGTGATGAGACGCTCGCCCGAGACCCCGAACGTGGGCCGGCCGTCGGCTGCCAGGTTCCCCAGGCGCGAAAGCTCCCGGTTGATGCGAGCAACCGCGGTGAGGTCCGGGGCCAAGATTAAAAAGTGGACTCTCCTGACCCGTCCTCCGACCGACCAGATGGCCGAAAGCTCACAGGTGAGGAGGAAGTAGGTATCCCCGTACCGATAAACCCCCTCCCCGGCGGGCTCGAGCTCCTGGGAGAGCTCCCGGAACCAATCCGGGTGGGTAAAGTCCCCGGTGCCGAGGATGTCGATCCCCTTCCACTTGGCCCACTGGGCAAGGTGTGGAAGATCCATGTCGCGGCTCGTGGCCCGCGAGAAGCGGGAATGGATGTGAAGGTCAGCGATCAACTTCATAACGGAAACAGTATAATCCCTAATGGCATGCGTGCACCAGTGCTTTACGCCTCCTTGAGCGGAAGCATGCGCAAGCTGGCCCAAAAGGTGGGCTATTTACCTCCGGAGAGTTCCTGATAGGTCTGGTCTAGGTTCACCCGGTGGAGTTCTGCCGCCAGCCCTCCGACGGCGTCCTTGGGGATTCCAAAGGCCGAAAGCGGGATTCGCCGCACCTCCTCCCGCGATGCCCCTTTCGCGAGGGCTTCTTGCACGACCTCTCCCAGTGACTCAAGGTAGGCTGCGTTGCGTTCGATCGCCTCTCCAGCTTCTTCCCCTCGGAGTACCTGGTCGTGGCCCATGACGATCGTCTCCCCGCGCCAGCGGGAAAGGAGCTTCCGGAGCGTTTGCAGGAGCTCCTCCCGGTCCCCGGATGCGAGGTAGGGGATGGGAATCACCGTATCGCCACAGATCCAGACCCGCTCGCCGGGGAGCTCAACGATGAGCCCGTCCGGAGAGTGGCCCGGGGTGTGGCGGAAGATCAGGCGCCGGCTGCCGAGGAGGAGTGAAAGCTCCCGATCGAAGGCGAGGTTGGGTTCGCGAAGGGGCGGGGGTCGATAGCCCGGCAAGACCCGCGCGAAGTACTCCGCCTCTTGCAAGGCTGCCTGGCCCCAGAAGGGCCAGAACTCCCGGTGGGCAATCACGAGGGCATCCGGGAAGTAAGCCATCCCGTAGGCGTGGTCGCCGTGGGCGTGGGTAAGAGCGAGCCAGGTGATCCTGAGGCCCTGCTTCTGAGCGAAAGCCCGGATCCCTTCTGCCTCGGCCCGGAACATGGGCGGGTCGACGACCAGTGCCTCCTCCCCCAGCGAGATCAGGGTGGAAACCTGGCCAGCGAACCCAGCCGACCGGAACGCCCACACCCCTTGGGCAACCGCTAGCGGCTTTTCTGCCTCAGCCTTCGGCTCCAAAGCACGCCACCT
>JAGGRX010000045.1 GCA_021159405.1 Candidatus Bipolaricaulota bacterium
TTAAGGGGGAATCCATGGCCGATTGGAGTGACCTCCTTGCCGATGAGGGGATCCGGGTTCGGGCGGCTAAAAACCGGGCATTGGCCCAGGTGCTGGAGGAGGCCCTGGAGGGGATCGACAGGCTTCTTTCCAGAACCGGGCTTCCGTATCGCCTCGATGCCCGCTTGACCCGGAGTGGGGAGTACCTCATCCGGATGCAGATCGCCTATCGGAGCCGGGATGAACGGGACAGGCTCTGGGATCAGGCAGCACAAATCCTGGAGGGGGCAAGGCGGGGCCAGGATGTTCACATCCTGTGTGGCATCTCTTCTTTCCTCCCGCTTAACTGACTTATGGCGGATTACAGGGCGCTTGAAGCGCTTTTGACGCGGATCGATGGAGCCGGCTATGGGGCTTACAAGCGTCTTCAGGGCACGTGGGCCTTTCCCGATTTCACGCTACACGTAGAGCACGTGCAGGGGGACCCGTTCGCCGCTCCCAGCCGCCTGCGGGTGTCAGTCCCCCAGGAGGTGGCCCGATTTCCCGCGGATTTATTTTCCAATAAACCCCGCCGGATCGCCTTGGAGGACTTCCTGGTACGGAAGTTGGCCATGGAGATCCCCCGGTGTACGAAGGGGTCACGCGGCTCAGGCCACTCGGGAGAGTTCTCGGTGGTGGATTTTGGCCAGTGCATCCTGCCCCGTACCGCCGTCGCGGTCAGCGAAGAGAAGGTGGAGGCGGTCATCTCCTGCGGGCTTCCGGCGGCGGGCCGGCGGATCCTGGGCCGGCAGGCGCGCGAGATGCTCCTTTCGGAGCTTCCCGAACTCGTCCGCAGAGCCCTGTTTTACCGGAACCTCGATCCCCAGGCAGTCCGTAGGCATGTGGAATGCGGGGAGGACGCCGAGGCCCTACGGGCCCAGCTCTACGAGCGTGATCTGGTGGCATTTGTGGCCGAAGGCGCGATCCTGCCCCGGGCCTCCGGGGTGTCCGACCGCCCTTTGAGGACCGGGGCGATCCCGTTTGTCCCTCCAGAATCACTGGCCGTGACTTTGGAGCGTCCCAATGGCGGTCCCATCCGCGGGATGGGTATACCGACCGGGGTGACCCTGATCGTGGGGGGCGGCTACCACGGGAAGTCCACCCTGCTTTCCGCCCTGGCCCAAGGGGTGTACAACCACATCCCCGGGGACGGGCGGGAGTACGTGGTCACCCGCCGGGAAGCCGTGGTGATCAGGGCCGAGGACGGCCGCTTCGTGTGCGGGGTGGACATATCCCCGTTCATCTCAAACCTCCCTAACGGAACCGACACCCACAGGTTCACCAGCCAAAACGCCTCCGGCTCCACCTCCCAGGCGGCGAACATCATCGAGGCCCTGGAGGTGGGGGCGAAGGTGCTCCTGGTGGACGAGGACACCTCGGCCACCAACTTCATGATCCGGGACGAGCGGATGCAGGCCCTGGTATCCAAGGACAAGGAGCCCATCACCCCGTTCATCGACCGGGTGCGGCAGCTCTACCAGGAGCTTGGGGTGTCCACGGTCCTGGTCATGGGGGGCTCGGGGGATTACTTCGAGGTGGCCGACACGGTGATCATGATGGATGCCTATAGGCCCAGGGACGTGACCGAGGAGGCCAAGCGCATCGCCCGAAAGCTCGGCCACCCCCGCAAGCAGGAAGGTGGAGAACGATTCGGCCATTTTCTGCCGCGGGTGGTGGATTTGGCGAGCATTCAACCCAGGACACGCAAGGGACGACTTAAGGTGCAAGGGTCCCGGATGGCACTCAGGCTTGGCAATTACACCATCGACCTATCCCGGGTGCACCAGTTTGCCGAGGTAGGACAGGTGCGGGCCGTGGGGTACCTGCTCGCCTGGCTCGCCGAACAAGGCCATAAGCTGGGGACCGATGGCCCTGTGGGGGAGGTGCTCTCGGCCCTGGAGCGGAAGCTGGAGGAAGAGGGCTTGGTTTCCTTCCTCCCGGCCCGATATGGCGACCTTGCCCAGCCGCGGCGGTTCGAGATCGCGATCGCCTTAAATCGCCTCCGGACTTTGCGCCTGCGGGATGGATCGCTATAAGGAAATCATCCCTGCCTGGGAACGATTTTGGGAGACACTCCACCGGCCCCTCTCGCCGGTGATCAGGACGAACACGTTGCGCATCTCCCCCTTAGAGTTACAGAAGAGGCTCGAGGCGAAGGGCTTTCGTTTGGAACCCCTCCCATGGGATGAGACCGCCTTCAAGGTGGAGGGGGAGATCCCCATTGGGAACACCGTGGAACACTGGCTAGGCTACTACTACGTACAGGAGGCCACCCAGGCGTTTCCCGTCCGGGCACTTGCTCCAAGGCCTGGGGAGCGGGTGCTTGACCTGTGTGCTGCCCCCGGGGGCAAGACCACCCAAATCGCCCAGCTGATGGAAAACAAAGGCCTGCTTGTGGCCAACGACCCTGCACCTAAACGCCTGCGCGCGCTGCTTGCGAACCTGTATCGATTGGGAGTCTTGTGCGCGGTGGTGACCGGCCTAAGGGGAGAGGAGTTCCCAAAAGGAATCCATTTTGACCGAGTGTTGGTTGACGCCCCCTGCAGTGCCGAAGGCACGGCCAGGCGGCATCCCCGGCTGCGCCGTGGAGCACCTTTGGGGATCATCCGTAGGATGGCCGGCCTGCAAAAGAGGCTCCTCTCCCACGCCCTTAAGCTCGTGCGGCCTGGGGGGATCGTGGTTTACTCCACCTGTACCATCGCCCCCGAGGAGAACGAGGCAGTGGTGAAATACGCCTTGGACCAAGGCCTGGCCGAGCTCCTCCCCTGGGAACCCCCGGTGCCTTACTCCCCCGGCTTGACCTCCTTTTCCGGGGAGGAATACGGTCCGGAGCTAAAGAAAGCAGTGCGATTCTATCCACACCACTTCGACTCCGAAGGAGGCTTCGTTGCCGTCCTCAAACGAACAAGCTAACGAAGCACTCACCTATTTCCGGGAGCGCTTCGGCGTGGAAGAGCTGCCCGGGAGGGTGGTGGAGCGAGGAGACGCCCTGTGGCTGACCACCGCTTCCGGTGAACTCCCAGAGGGGATACCTACCATCGCCATGGGGGTAAGGCTGTTGCGGCGGCACGGGCGGGGGCTTAAGCCCACCAGTTTCGGGCTCATGCTACTTGGGGATCGGATTCGCGCTCAAAGGGTTAACCTCTCCCGGAGTGAACTTGAGGCCCTCCTGCAAGGACGGACGCTCACCCGGAAAGATCTTCCCCCGGGATATGTGGCCTTGTGCTTTGAGGGCGAGGTGCTCGGGTGTGGCCACGTGAAAGGGGGACTGCTCCGGTGCCAGATCCCCCGGGGACGGCGTCAGGAGCTCCTCACCGCCCTTTCGGCCGCCCGTCGCGGGGGAGTGTAGCCAATATTACAGATTAGAACCGGTCTACAGTGCTATAATGCTTGCAGCCATGGGGGCCCTCGAAGGCTTCAGGGAAAGGAGGCGATGGTGAGAAAAGGTATTGCGCTTTTGCTTGTAATGATTCCGGTGAGCGTTTGGGCTGCATCCGGGGGCATCGTGTTTATCCTGGATGCCTCAAACTCCATGAACCAGACCTTGAACGCGGCCGAGACCAAGTTCGAATGGGCCAAGGAGGCCCTTACGCTTGTGCTCAGGGAGCTGCCGGAGGAGACGCCGTTTGCCGTGGTGGCGTTCGGACACCGGGTGTCCAAGGATCAGGCGAAGGAGAGCTGTCTTGACATAGAGACCCTGGTGCCTTACGGCGTTCATCCCGATCGAGGGGCCATCTTGCGCAAGATCAGGGCCATAAAGGCGATGGGGAAGACCCCGCTTGCCCAGGCGCTCTCGTTTGCCGCCGGGGTGGCGGGCGAGCCGGCCAGGCTCGTCTTGCTCACGGACGGTGAGGA
>JAGGRX010000138.1 GCA_021159405.1 Candidatus Bipolaricaulota bacterium
CCCGTCCACCAGCCCCCCGGCAGCGTCGGTGGGGCCGTCCCGGCCATCGGTTCCCAAGGAAAGGAGCGCCACCCCGGGAAGGCCCTCGATGCCCAAAGCGGCGGAAAGCGCAAGCTCCTGGTTTCGGCCTCCCTTCCCCTTTCCCCGCACCGTCACCGTGGTCTCCCCGGCGGCTATCAGGAGGGCTGGGGGTGCGACCGGCCGGCCGAACCGCACGAGCTCCCTAGCGAGAGCAGAGAAAAACTTGCCTACCTCGCGGGCTTCCCCTTCGAGGGTCGTGGTGAGGATGAGGGGGCGGAAGCCGAGGCGCGTCCCGGCCTCCAGGGCGGCCTCGGCAGCCACCCTCCCTGAGCCCACGATCACGTTACGAACGCGGCCAAATACAGGGTCACCGGGCTTGGGGGTCTCGGGGATCTCCCCACGCAGTCCAGCTTCGATCCTCGCCCGCACCCCCTCCGGCACCTGTTCCCATATCCCGTAACGGCGGAGGATCTGGACCGCGTCCTGGAAGGTGGTGGGGTCCGGAACCGTGGGGCCGGAGGCGATGGAGTCCAGGGGATCCCCGGGGACATCGGAGAGGATGAGGGAGATCACCTGTGCCGGATGGGCCAGACGCGTAAGCTGGCCCCCCTTCACACAAGACAGGTGCTTGCGCACCGCGTTCATCTCTTGGATCTTGGCCCCGGACTCAAGGAGCAGTTTGTTTGTGCGCATGAGGTCTTGGAGGGACAGCCCCTCGGCGGGAAGGGTGAACAGGGCCGAGCCACCGCCGGAGATGAGGACGATCACCAGGTCTCCCTCGCCGGCATCGGACACAAGCTTGGCGATCCTTTGGGCTGCGGCAAGGCCCCGGGCGTCGGGCACGGGATGGGCAGCCTCCACCACCTCCACCCGGTCGGTGGGCACCTTGTAACCATCGGCAGTCACCACGAGCCCGGAGTCGATCCGGGCCCCCAGGATCCCCTCCAGGGCGGCCGCCATGCGGGCGGAGGCCTTACCGAACCCCACCACGAGGAGTCGTCCCCGCCGGGGGAGCTCGTAGGTCATGCCATCCACGATGAGACGTTCCCCCTTGAGACGCACGGCCCTTTCCACACAGCCCTCAGGGGCCACCGCCGCAAGCGCCTGGCGGGCGATCTCCCGAAGCTCCTCACGCAGTCGAGTCTCCTTGCCCAAGCTTTCCCCCTCCCCTATCCTCGGCTTCGATGGACAAACGAAAAAAACTTGCCGAGGTGGACCGTCGCCTGGCCCGTGCCTTCGGAACCCCCACGCGAAGGCCGGGAGGCGATCCCCTGGACCTCCTCATCGGAACGATTCTTTCCCAGAACACCTCGGATCTCAACCGGGACCGGGCCTACGCCGAGCTGCGAAAGCGCTTCCCCCGCTGGGAGGACGTGCTGGCGGCGCCGGTTGAGGAGATAGCCCAGGCAATAAGGGGAGCAGGGCTGCACCAGCAGCGGGCGGCCCGGATCAAGGCCATACTCAAGCGGCTGGCCGAGGAACGGGGGGAACTTTCCCTGGACTTCCTCTCTCACCTTCCCAAGGAGGAAGCGGAACGTTGGCTCCTCTCCCTCCCCGGGGTGGGTAGGAAGACGGCGTACATCGTGCTCCTGTTTGGGTTCGGCTGGCCTTTCTTCCCGGTGGACACGCACATCGCTCGGGTCACCCGCCGATTGGGCCTTGTTGGCGAGAGGGAGGAGCCCCACCGGGCGCTGGCCCCCCTGGTGCCAAGGGGGCGGGAGATAGAGCTCCACCTCAACCTCATCCGACTCGGCCGGGAGATATGTCAAGCCCGCAGACCACGCTGCCAGGCCTGCCCCCTCCCGGACCTGTGCAGCTATGCGCTCTCCAAGCTCGACCCGGCCCTGGTGGCGAACCCCGAGGTATGCTATCTTGAACCCTTGCGTAAATCTTCCCCAAAGGAGGCGAAATGACACGAGAGGAAGCGCTGGCCCTGGTGAAGGAGAAGGTCAAGACGAAGAACCTGGTGAAGCACATGCTGGCCGTGGAGGCGGCGATGCGTGCCCTGGCGCCCCGCTTTTCCGGGGACCCGGACCGATGGGCCCTGGCCGGGCTCCTCCATGACCTGGATTACGAGGAGACCAAGGACGCCCCCGACCGCCACGGCCGGATGACGGTAGAGCTCTTGCGGGCCCGGGGCTTTTCCGACGAGGAGATCCTGAACGCGATCCTGGCCCACGCCGGCCATAAGACGCCGGAAAGCCCCATGGAGTGGGCCCTTTTTTCCGTGGACCCCTTAACCGGGCTCATAGTGGCCGCTGCCTTGGTGCATCCCCAACGCCTTGCGGGCCTTACCCCGAAGAACGTGCTCAACCGCTACAAGGAGAAGGCCTTTGCCCGCTCCGCCTCCCGGGAGAACATCGCTGCCTGCAAGAACCTGGGGATGGAGCTTCCCGAGTTCGTGGAGGTGGTACTCTCGGCCATGCAGGGGATCCGGAGCGAGCTCGGCTTGTGATCTACCCTTGACATGGAGGGGAAGGGGGCTATAATCCGCGCTCGGCCAAAAAGCCCAGAGGTTGGGCCCAAAGCCAAAGCCCCACCCGCCAGAGACACCAGCACGCCGGGGGGGAGCAGCGCCGCCTCATAAGGCGGCTAGTCCGTGGCTTGGAGCCAGCCGTCGCGGGTTTACAGCCCGACAGGCCGGTCTAGGCGCCCATCGGTTTCCTCCTGCCGATGGAGAGCGCACCCGGCCAAGAAGGCCGCCGTTCGAATCGGCATGGGCGAGGGAAACCCTGCTCCCCCCTCCACTCCTCCTCACCAGCGCCTGCGCATCGCGTAGGGAAAAAACGTCGCAAGTCCCAACCCAATGGCCACATCCCCAGGGCTGAAGGCGGTGGCCAGCGGAACCCAACCCGGCAAATATAGCCAGTCGCCAAGCCAGTTCAGGTGAGTATCCTCCCCCATCAGAACGACATTTCCTACCCGCTTTTCCTGCTGAAGCTGGGTTGCTATCTGGGGCTTGCCGGCCCGTCGCAGCGCGTCCGCGTTTGCAGGCATGTAGCCGCTGTTCAGCGAGATCACGAGGAGATTTGCGATCAAACCTGCGGCCAAGAGCGCAAGCGGCCAGTGGCGCAGGTTGAGGATAAGAAATCCGGCAAGACAGGCATAAGACAGGAAGTGCAACGGCGCTGTGCCCCAGGAAATAAGCGGCTTGCCACTTCCCAACGGGAAGATCAGGAGTTGAATGACAAGGGCCAGGACCACAAGCCAACCCCCACGCAAGTTTAGCTGCTCAAGATGACGAAGTCTCCCTCCCAAAAGCCAGCCCACCAACACCCCAAGCACTGCCCCCCAGACCAGGATCATCCCTTGCGCCCTTCCTCCTCTTGTCGCTCAAGCGCCCGGAGCAAGGCCTCCACCACTTTGGGATCGAGCACCTTACCGGCCATATTCCGGATGATATCAAGGGCCTTTTCCTTTGGGTAGGCCGGCCGGTAAGGGCGATCGGAGATCAACGCATGGTACACGTCGGCCGCCGCGATGATCCTTGCAGCCATGGGGATCTCCTCCCCTTTTAAGCCCTCCGGGTAGCCAGAGCCGTCCCAGTGCTCGTGTTCATAGCGTACCACATCCGCGTACCGGCCATAAACCTCCAGGCCCTTGAGGAGGTCGGCACCGATGACCGGGTGGCGTTTCATGATCTCCCATTCCTCGGGATCGAGCTTTCCCGGTTTAAGGAGGATTCGGTCGGGAACGGCGATCTTCCCGATGTCGTGGACGCGAGCCACCGCTTTGATCATCTCCACCTCGGAGCCGCGCAGCCCCAGCTCCTGGGCGATCGCCCCGGCGAGCTCGGCCACCTCGTTCGAGTGCTCTCCGGT
>JAGGRX010000020.1 GCA_021159405.1 Candidatus Bipolaricaulota bacterium
TTGAGGCCCAGGGCAAAGGCCCGGGCGCGCTCCCCCATCAGCCGAAGGTTCTCCCTTTGTTCCAGGAGCTCGCCAAGCCCTCGGTACAAGTCCTCTGCCGTGGTGTTTACCACCAGGCCGAACTCCGGTCGCACGAGATCCCGGGCGGAGCGGTGATCCGTGGTGAGCACGGGCAGCCCGGCCGCCAGCGCCTCAACCAACGTGAGCCCGTAGGACTCGTGCCGGGAGGGGAAGACGTACAGATCGCCAAGCCTGAAAAAGGCCGCCTTGCGAGCGCCGCTTACGTACCCGGGAAAGTGGACTTCCACCTTGCGCAGCCGGCGGGCCAGCCGCAGGAGCTTGCGCATGTAGCTCTTCCCGTGGATGAAGGCCGGGGCCCCGCAGATGAAGACGACGAGGCGCTCACCTCGTCTTTTCTCCCACAGGGCCAGGGCCCGGAGGAGGAGATCCTGCCCCTTTTCCGGCGAGATGCGGCTAAGGGTGATGAGGACCGGGGTGTTGCCGTCCAAGCCGTACTCGGCTTTGATCCTTTTCGTCTCCTCCTCCACCCCTGAACTTGCCTGCTCCACGATCGCCCCCCAGGGCACGACCATGACGTCCTCCGGGGTGCGCCACGGGTAGGAGGCAAGGAGAACTTCCGCCATTTGCCTAGACGGGACCACAAGGAGGTCGCAATATCTGGCACACGCCTCTTGCTTTTCCAGGATCAACTTGGCAACCTCGGGAAGAAATCTGGCCAAGCCCAGACGAGCGAATCCCCGAAACGTCCGGGTGAGCCTAGGGGCCGGAAGCCGCCCCCTTAAATAGATGCTGGCCGCGTAGTCCACCACATCCACGTGAAAGATGGCCACCTGGCGATACCCCAAGCCCGCAATAGCTCTGAAATCCCCTGCCTCGCAGATGTCGTTGTGCACTACACAAACCATCCGGGGATCGACTTCCCGCGCTCGCCGGCGAAGGAACTCCGTGACGCCACGCTCAAACTGCCTGCAAAATAGGGCATAGCCTCTTACACTGAGCTCCGTAAGGGGGCCGTTTTGCCCTGGCACGTGCCACGGAATTGAAAGATATCGGAAGTTTTTGTCTGTAAAAGAAGGAGGAAGTTCACCGGAACCAAGCACGGTCAGCGAGAAGGGGGCAGACCTGACCCACTGGCGGAGGAGGTGGAGGGCGACTTGGGCCCCACCTCCGATGGGTACGGTCTTTGGATCATAGCCTAAATGCGCGGCGGCGAGCACAACCTCCCTCACATCGGAAGCGAAGGTAATCGGGAGTGGACCAAGCGGAAATGGGGAAACCGGATTAACTTCCGGATTGGGTCACTGTCTCCAGGGTCTTCCGGGCAGCGAGCAAGTCCTCGAGCACCGCCCGGAGCTCACCCACCAGCTCCTGCCGGGGTAGGGGTGTCTCCCCACTGGCAGCTTCCCAATTGGCGATCTCCTCACGTACGTTCTCTATAGCCGCCGTGAGCTGAGCCATGCCCTCACTGCTTTTACCGCGCTCAAGCAGCGCCACGGCCTCGCGTATCGCGTCTATGATCTCGCCAATTGAAACGAGCAAATGCATGGTGGCCTCCCCCCTGTTCATCTCTTTTTCATTTTTCCACATCCTGGTTGTCCTTAGACGGAAAGGTGTCCCCAAACAGCTGTTGCTTGAGTTCCTTCAAGATGCGCTCCTTCAGTCGCGACACCTGGCGCTGGGTGAGGCCCACCTCCTTTCCTACCTCGGACTGCGACTTGCCCTGGTAAAAGAGCCCTTCGATGATACGTCTTTGCAGCTCCGACAGCCGCTCCACCGCAGTGGCAATCCTGAGGCGCACTTCCAAGGGAAGCTCGCCTTTTTCCTCGGCCAGGACTTCCTCCAGATCGAACCTGGGTCTGGGGTCATAGGCGCGACGCTCCGCGTCGAGGGAAACGTAGGTCATTGCGTCCCGGGCTTTTAAGGCCTCACGCACAGCCCCCGGCTTCACCCCCAAGTGGCGAGCGATTTCTTCCAAGGTGGGAGGCCGGCCCAGTGTCTGATACAGATGGTCCTGTGCCTCGGTGACCTTGCTCGCCAGGGATCTGATCCAGAGGGGGACGTGTACGGATCCGTGTTTATCCCGGATGTAATGGCGGATTTCTCCTTTGATGAGATGGGTGGCGTAGGTGGAGAACTTGGTGCCTCGGGCGAGGTCGAAGTTGGCCACCGCCCCAAGCAGCCCAAGGTACCCGGCTTGGACCAGATCATCGAACGGCTCCCCGGTGAAACTAAATTCGGCGGCGATCGCTCGCACCAGCCCTGTATGCCGACGCACGAGCTCCTCGCGGATGGCCTCAGCCTGTTCCTCATCCCCCTTGGCCTCGGCCTCCCGCAACTTGCCCAGGAGCTCCTCCGTAGACCACCGGTCAAAGCCCGTTTCAGTGGCCACCATTACGTACCCAACTTTAGGAGATTGCTCGCCAGATAGCCCCCCAGCTCGCCCCTTCAAAAGCTCCCGTGTTTCCTCTAACGTGAGGTCAGTTGGGCTTAAAGGGGATGAGAAAGCTAGCCCGCCCCGCCGCGGAAGCGATGGCGCCGTGGGTGGGTAAAGCGTATGTAGTCTGCGCCTGCGATGGTGATGGCCTTGCCGTGGACGAGGGCGTCTGCCACCTTGGCCCGGGCGGAGGAAAGGAGCCGCTGCACCGTGCCCCGGGAGACCCCCATCCTGCCCCCGGCCTCCTCCTGGGACAGGCCGAGGAGGTCGCACAATCTGAGTGCTTCGAGCTCGTCCAGCCCCAGCACCACCTGGTTCAGCTGGCCGAGCGGGACCCCGGCGGGCTTGTACACCCGCTGGGGCGGCGGCCCCTGACACCAGCGTGGCTTGGGCGATCTGGGCATGTAAGAATTATATTGGCTTGAGTTGTCTTGGGCAGACCGCTCTGTCGATTTTTTCAGTAGCCTTCGCTTCTTCCGGTTGCTGGTGATGAATGTCCACTTGACTTTCCTCTGTCCGGGCTATATAGTGGCAACAATTAGAAAGGGGTCCTGAAAAGGGCGAACCCATCGTAAGGTGGGGGCGCAAAGCCGCGGGTCCTAAAGAGTACGGGATGGCCGGGCTGCCAGGGCGAACCTGGCTGCCCGGTTTTCACGTGGAGGGGAGAGGGATGCAGGTGACCGTGTACTTCGGGGAGGAGGATATCTACCTGATCCGCCTGGTGGGCGAGCTGGCGCGGAAGGAGCGCAAGTCCCGTTCGGCAGTGATGCTGTCCATCCTGGAGGAGCACTTCGGCCGGGGGAAGCGCTTGGGGGAGCTGTTGGTGACCCTGGGAGCGGTCCCGCGGCAGGCGGTGGAACAGGCCCTGGAGGTCCAAAGGACCCAGGAGGGTGGGCGTCGGCTGGGGGAGATCCTGCTGGAGCGAGGCTGGGTGGCCCGGGAGGACTTGGAGCGGGCACTGCTCATCCAGCAGCGAGTAGGCGATGGATGACATTTTTTAAGGAAGGAGGGGGATGCGACGGGAGGAGTGTGTCTTGCCGGCGGTCGAAAGGGCAAACCCGGGGCGACCCGGGGGCGCAAAGCCAACGGACCTCAAAAACCAATGAGCTGAGGTGGCCGGGCTGCCGAAACGCCTCCTAAAGCTAAAAAACCGCGAAACATTTAGGAGGTGTTTCACATGCGGAAACTGTGGATACTGGGAGTAATCGGAGCGCTGGCCTTGCTGCCCTTCTCGGCCTTGGCCGATACCGGGGACGCCACCACGGCGACACTCACCCTG
>JAGGRX010000099.1 GCA_021159405.1 Candidatus Bipolaricaulota bacterium
GCTGCGGGAGCTGCGCCGGCTAATCCGCGGCCAGAACTCTTGACAATCCAAGTTCGCACAATTAACTTAGCTTTGCTTTATAGGAGGGAACAGTTATGGAGGAACATGAGGTCGACCTTAGGGACTACTTGCGGGTGCTGTGGCGCGGAAAGTGGATCGTCCTCGCCACCTTCCTGGTGGCAGTGGGGGTGGCGGCGGTGGTGTCCTTTAAAGCTCCGGATGTCTTCCGTGCCGAGGCCCGCCTGACGGTGGAAAAGCCCCAAGGACTTTCTTTTTCTTATTCCCCTCCTTCCCCTGACATCGTGGTCGAGTGGGCCCAAGACCCCGGCCTCCTCACACAAGCCCTCGCTATGTCGGGGGAAAACCGGATCTCTTCCGCTTGGATCTCCTCCCACCTTCATGTGAAGAAACAAGGGAGCTTTGTGGACCTCTCCCTGGAAGGCACTTTGGAGCCGGCTCGATTGCAAGGTTTGCTGCAAGGGGTGGTGGCTGCCCTGAAGGCCCGAGGGGAAGAGGACGTGAAAGAGGCGCTCGCGGGGGCGCTTTCCTCCCTCTCCTCCCGGCGTGCGGAGCTTTCCCGCAAGCTGGCGGTCTGGGAGGAAGAGCTTTCCCGGGTGCGCGACCGGGCAGAGACGCAGCGAGAGGAGATCCTCGCACGTATCTCCGAACTTACAGAAAATCCCGCGCGTAACTCCATTCCCTTGGGCGATCAGATTACGGTGGAGGGCTATCGGGTTATGAAGGAACTCGACCTTCTCTATGCGCGCCTTCAGGCGGTGCAGCTCGAGCTGGATGAGCTTGCCCGGCTTGGCGTGTACGCCCTGCCGAACGGAGCGAGGGAGTACGCCAGCCTGAAAGAAGAACTCGCCGCCCTGGAAACTGAGGAAGATGAACTTCAGAGGCTCCTGTCGAAGCTGCCTTCCCCCTTGGTGACGGTGCGTGGCCCAGCCGCTTCCCCTTCACCGGTGGGTCCAAATCGCAAGATGAACCTAGCGGTGGCCGGGGTGCTGGGGCTGTTCTGCGGGGTCCTGCTCGCCTTCTTCGCCTACTACCTCAAGGGGGAGGGATCACAGCCCCCGCATGACAAGGGTGCCGATCAGCCACCCGAGCCCCCCGGCGACAAGGAGGAGCCCAATCCTTAATCTCCAGTTGTGCTTTTTGTCTTGCATGGGAGGGGAACTATAACAAAAATGCCAAATATTGGCAATCCAGACTTGTCACAGGCAGGGTATTCTGGGCCTCATAGGCGGACTGTGATGCAAAGCAGGTCCCGAACAGCAAGGTCCCGCCCAAGGTAGAGGAGAAAAAGCAGGATGAGCGGGGACCAGTCGACGGGGCCAAGGACCCCAAGGCGGGCCAGCCCCCTGCGGATCGGCTGAAGCAGTCGGTGAGCCGGGCGAGCGTCGTGATGAAGGCGCACATGACGTATGCTATACTGCCTCCTGATGCAGGTCATGGTCAAGCTGTTCGGCGAATTCCGCGAGGCGGCAGGGCGCGCCCGGGTGGAGCTTGAGCTGCCAGCTGGGGCCACCTGCGGGGAAGCCCTGCGGCGGCTTTCGCAGCTTGCGCCGAAGGTGGGGGAGCTTCTTTTTGGCGAGGCCGGAAGGCTGCGCGATCACCTGCACGTGTTCTTAAATGGCCGGAACGTCTCCACATTGGGAGGGCTTGCCGTTCGGCTTTCCGACGGTGACTCCGTGGCCTTCTTCCCCCCGATCGGCGGGGGCTGAACCGGGCGGTTTGATTTCTTATAATGGCCTTTGGGGAAGTGCGATGAACGAGCGGCCGCGGTACCTTAACACATCGCTCGCCAAGGCGTTGCGTGTGTGCGAGCTGTTCAATGGGGAGAGACCGGAACTTTCCCTGTCCGAGATCGCCCGGGCGATGGGCAGCCGCCCGGGGAGCATCTACCCCATCGTGCATACCTTGCTCGAGTTCGGCTATCTAGAACGGGATCCCGACACCAAGCGGTTCCGCCTTGGCCTCAAGTTCCTGGCCATCGCCAGCCACATCCTCTCCTCCCTCGATATCCGGGAGAAGGCAAAGCCCGTGCTCAAGAGCCTGGCCCGGGATCTTTCGGTGAATGCCCACCTGGCCGTGCTTTATGAGGGAGGCGTGCTTTATCTGGATCGGGAGGAGGCTGCCCCCAGCGTGGTGCTCCCCTCAGTCATCGGCCGGCGTGTCCCCGCCCACTGTACCGCCCTGGGGAAGGTGCTTTTGGCATACAACCCCGAGGAGACGGCACGCGTGATAGGTGGCGGCGAGCTTCCCAAGCTTACCCCCCACACCATCTCCGATCCGGAGGCGCTCAAGGCCGAGCTCGCGAAAGTGCGGGAGAGGGGTTACGCCTTGGACGACGAGGAGTTTCACGAGGGCAACTTCTGCGTGGCCGCCCCGGTGAGGAACTATCGGGGGACGGTGGTGGCGGCGATCTCCGTCTCTTTAGCCAAAAGCCGGCTCGAACACGAGCCTCAGGAGAAGTTCGTTCGGGCGGTCCTTGCCGGGGCCGAGACAGTTTCGCGTGCCATGGGCTATGATGGCGGTTAGTCCACAAGGAGGTAGGAGGAGATGGCAGAGGTAAAGCTGAAGGAGGTAACCAAGAAGTTCGGCGACTTCACGGCCGTGAACAGGATGAACCTCGAGGCCCGGGACGGGGAGTTCGTAGTGCTGGTAGGGCCTTCCGGATGCGGGAAGACCACCACGCTGCGCATGATAGCGGGTCTTGAGGAGGTCACCGAGGGCGAGATCTACATCGGCGGTCGGCTGGTGAACGATGTACCCCCTAAGGATCGTGATATCGCTATGGTGTTCCAGAACTACGCCCTCTACCCCCACATGGACGTGTACAACAACATGGCCTTCGGCCTCAAGCTCAGGAAAGTGCCGAAAAAGGAGATCGACCGGCGGGTGCGAGAGGCCGCTGAGCTCCTCGGGATCGCCGATAAGCTGAAGGCCAAGCCCCGAGAGCTCTCCGGAGGACAAAGGCAGCGGGTGGCCGTGGGTCGGGCCATCGTGCGCAACCCCAAGGTGTTCCTGTTCGACGAGCCCTTGTCCAACCTGGACGCCAAGCTTCGCGTACGCATGCGGGCCGAGCTCGCCGAGCTCCACCAACGCCTGAAGACCACTTCCATCTACGTCACCCATGATCAGGTGGAGGCCATGACCTTGGGCTACCGGGTGGCGGTGATGAAGGACGGAGTGGTACAGCAGTACGAGGCTCCGCAGACGATCTACGACCACCCTGCGAACATGTTCGTGGCCGGGTTCATCGGCTCCCCCCCGATGAACTTCCTCCAGGCCCGTCTGGTAGAGGAGGATGGGAAGCTTCACGTTCAGGGCAAGGGGTTCAAGCTGCTTATCCCAGAAGATAAGGTCACGGATGAAGTGCGGAGTTATGTAGGCCGCGAGGTCGTGTTTGGCATCCGTCCCGAGGACCTCCGCACCCTGGAGACGGTGACCGAGGAGCAGGAGGGGGCTTCCTTCCCCGGCAAGGTACGGGTGCGGGAGCCGCTTGGGGACGAGCTCATCGTGTACGCTGATTGTGCCGGCGACGAGGTCATCGCCAAGCTCGATCCGCATCTTCACATCGACCCCGGGCAGGAGATCACCCTGGTGGCCGCCATGGAGCGCATGCATCTTTTCGACCCGGAGACCGAACAAGCCATCATCTGAG
>JAGGRX010000096.1 GCA_021159405.1 Candidatus Bipolaricaulota bacterium
GATGCGCCACCTGCCGAAAGAGGAGATAAAGAAGGCCGTCCGAGAGGTGGCGGAGCTCTTGCAGATAAGTGAGCTTCTGGATCGCTATCCCTCCCAGCTTTCAGGGGGCCAGCGCCAACGGGTGGCTGTGGCCCGGGCCATCGTGATGCGGCCGGATGTCCTCCTCATGGACGAGCCGCTCTCCAACCTGGACGCC
The DNA here is from genome assembly GCA_021159405.1 of Candidatus Bipolaricaulota bacterium. Lineage (GTDB taxonomy): Bacteria > Bipolaricaulota > Bipolaricaulia > Bipolaricaulales > Bipolaricaulaceae > 64-32. The sequence continues at coordinate 197 of JAGGRX010000096.1, forward strand.
CTGCTCAGGCTCCAGATGCGGGCCGAGCTCAAGCGGATTCACCGGGAGGTGGGCACCACTACGGTCTACGTCACCCACGACCAGATCGAGGCCCTTTCATTGGGGGACAGGATCGCGGTGATGAAGGAGGGGGAGATAGTCCAGCTGGACACCCCGAGCGAAGTCTACGATAAGCCGGCCACAGTGTTCGTAGGGGGATTCATCGGCACCCCACCCATGAACTTCCTTACAGCCCAAGTTAAAAGCCGGGATGGACACGTGTACCTGGCCGTGGGCGACTTTGCGGTGGAGGTGCACGCGGAGTGGGAAGGGAAGCTACGCGAGATGGAGGGGAAGAGCCTGATTTTGGGGATCCGCGCGGAGAACATCGAGGTACGTCCCACGGCAGAGGAGGGGGCCCTCCCCGCCCAAGTGGTCGTCGCCGAGCCGTTGGGCCCACAGCAACTGCTCACGGTTCAGGTGGGCAGGGACATCCTTAAGGTGGCCACAAGCCCCGACCTCTACGTTCAACCTGGCCAGACCATAGGCCTAGTGCTTACCAAAGAGAAAATTCGCCTTTTCAGCAAGGAAACAGGAGAAGTCCTTAAACTTGAGTAGCGACAGGAGGTAACGATGTCCCTTGTTGCATTTCCCTTCAAGAACGAGGATCCGGAGGTCCTGATCGGGAATGTGAAGGTCGCCCTTTCCCACCCCCGGGTGGAGGAGGTCCTTTGCGTGGGGGCAAGCGAGGACCGCTGCTTCACGGCCCTGGCCGAGGCCTCTCCCAAGCTCGAAAAGGAACATGGAAAGCCGGTCAAGGTCATCGTCCAAGAGCGGATCGGCGAGCTCCGGCCGGGGAAGGGCGACGGCATGAACACCGCCCTCAAGTACTTCCTCGAGGAAACGTCCTACAGGAGGCTCCACTTCTACGACGCTGACATCGTGTCGTTTTCCCAGGAGTGGATCACCAAAGCCGAGGAGGCGGCAGACCAAGGGTTCGATGTGGTGCGCCACTACTTCCCTCGGGCCAGCACCGATGCCATGATAACCTGGCACATCACGCGGACAGGCTTTGCCATCCTGTGGCCCGAATCCACACTCCCCTGGATAGAACAACCCCTGGGAGGGGAACTCCTCCTCTCCCGATCGGTGGCCGAGCAATTGCTCAACGACGAGCGCGTGCGACGACAAAGCGACTGGGGAATCGACACCCTCTACACCTTCGCCATCGTACAGAACCAGTTCAGCTTGTATGAGACCTACATCGGGGTAGGTAAGCTGCATAAGCTATATGGAAAGCTTACAGATCTTAAAACCATGCTGATCGAGTGCTTTTCCGCGATTCAGTCCCTCCAAGGCGAACGCGTGCCCAAGGGGGGGACCCACCGCATCGAATACCCCGGGCCGGTGCCCCAGAAAGTACGAGAGAAGATCGGCTACGATGTGGAGGGGTCGCTTTCGCTCCTTGCTGAGGGTTGGACCCCCCGGCAGGAGGAGCTCCTGGCATACTTCCCGGACAAGGTTCAAGAAGGGATGTTGGCCTGCCGAAGTTTCCCCCGATTCGGATTTATGGACGAGGATACATGGTACAGGGTTTATCAAATCCTCCTTGAGCACTTCGACCCGACGGACCGGGATTGGCAGGAGCTCATCTTCCGACTTTGGCTGGCCCGCGTCCTTGAGTACACGGTGACGGTAGCCCTGCGAGGCTACGATTACGCCCTCCATTACTTGCACCAAATGGTAAGCCGGTATGCCGCGCAAGCCTTCGGCAAAGGGGGGTAAAGGTCACTCCGTAAGTATAGCCTCGATCCCGTTCCGGGCGCGATCGACCGCCTCCTCAGGTGACATGCGCCGCGTGAGCACGTTTTCCACCATCAGGCGGAACTGGGTGGATATCTTGGAGTAATAGGGGCTGTAAGGGCGTGGGCGGGCGTGGGCTAGGATTTCGACCGTCTTGCGCTGGAACCAATGGCGCTCGGCCTCAAGAGAGCTGGCCACAGAAATGCGGCTCGGAACCCGTCCCGTCCGCTGGCAAAAGCGGCCCATCAGCTGGGGGGAGGCCAGAAGCTTCAGCAACTCCGCTGCCACCTCCGGGTATTTGGTTTGCCGGGGCACGGAGAACACCATCCCGCCGACCACGCTGGTGGCCATCCCCCCGGCGGGGTCGACCGGCACGAATGTCATCCCAACCCGCTTGCGGAACTCCTGCTCACTCCAGCGAGCGGTGGACTGAATGGGGCGCTTGTCGTAGGTTCCGCCGAAGGCAAAGGCCACCCGGCCTTGGGCAAACAGGCGCCTGGGTTCATCCCAGGAAAAGGCCACCACCTCGGCCGGAGCCAGGCGGTGCACATGCACGAGATCTTTAAGAAACCTAAGCGTGTCCACTGCGCGGCCGTCTAGTGCTGGCTTGCCCGCTGAGACCAAATCCTCCCCTGTGCTCCAAAACAGCGGCAAAAGCTGATACGTGGTGGTTTCCCCTCCCCGCAGCCCTCCACAGAAGGCCAGTGGGTATCCTTGGGTTCCTCGGCGGAGCTTGAACCGCTTGGCCACTGACACTAGCTCATCCCACGTGCGGGGAACAGCCGCCCCTTCCTGGATCAGCCAGTCCCTTCGATACCAAAGCACGGTCGCACTGACCTCTGTCTGCACCCCGTATAGATGTCCATCCCCGTGGCGACTTCCCAGCCGGATGACGGGAAAGAGGTCTGCCAGGTATTCACTCGTCCAGTGGGGGTCAAGTTCGTCGATCGGGAGGAAGAACTTAAGGGAAGCGAGCTCTGCCATCCAAGCGCAGTCGATGAGAACGATGTCGGGAGCCTCCCCTGAAGCAACCGCCAGCACGATCTCGTCACGCAACCTGGGCCGCCCCACCACCTTGATCTCAAGGCGAAGGGGGCTTTGGGGATGGGCCTCGTTATACTGACGCTCAGCATCCCGCAATGCGGTCACCCATTCCCGCTCCGACACCAACGCTCGGAGCACAACTGGCCGTTTCCCGGCCACATAAGTCCCGCTCCCCTGGATGCGGTATACCACTCCTTCGCTCGCCAACTCGGAGATGGCCTGGCGCACCGTGAGGCGACTGACGCCAAAGCGCCGTACCAGCTCCCTTTCCGGCGGGAGCCTTGCCCCCGGCATAAGTTCTCCACACCGCATCCACTCCAGGATAACCTCTTTTATCTGCCGGTAAAGCGGTATGGGAGAGGTCCTGTCCAAATTCGCAGCCATCCCTTAATCTTTACCCTAGATCGGGGGTTCGTTCCAGTCCAAGGTAGCTGGCCGGCCACAGCTTTCTCTTCTCCCAGCTAAGCTCTTATGAATAGCTCTTCAAACCTATCTGCTATCTTCTCGACATCGTTCTCTTTTACATATTTTCTTGCGTTTTCCCTTATCATTTCCCGCAGCCTTTCGTCCGAGATGAGCCGTTTGAGCTTGGCGACCAGATCCTCAACGTTGTCATAA
>JAGGRX010000010.1 GCA_021159405.1 Candidatus Bipolaricaulota bacterium
GGAAGGGGAAGTGTCCGTAGCCGGGAACCCAGCGGTTGGAATCGGCCAGGTGCACGTGGAACAGCCTGTCTTCTGCCAAGGAAATCGCTTCTCTTAAGCTTCGCTCCTCGATGTTGGCGTGGAACGTGTCGAACAGAACCCCCAGGTTCTCCGCCCCCACGCGCTCCACCACCTCCAGGGCCTCTTCCACCGTATTGATGAGGCGGGACTCGTAGCGGTTCAAGGGCTCGAGGGCGAGCCTCACAGACGGGTCGAACCGGGCACATTCCCGCAGCGATTCCACCAAGAGCTCCAGAGAGCCGTCCGCGCCCCGCAGGAGTCCCACGATCACCACCGCCCCGAAGGGCTTGGCCAGGCGCATGTGGTCCTGGATCCTCCGGATGGCCCGGGCCCTTATAGAGTCGTCTTCCGACGAAAGGGACAAGCCCTCTTTCGCCGCTGCCTGGCCGGTGGTCAAGGAAGACAGGCGGAGGCCCGCTCCCCTTAGGGCCTCCGCCACCTCCTCTGAATCGAGCCTTTTGGGGTCCGTGACCGCGAGCTCCACCGCCGAGTACCCCGCCTGGGCCACCTCACCCAAGGCCCTTCGCCACTCCCCGGGGTTGAAAGGGGAGAATGGGGTCGGGTCCTGCACGGGGACGATCATCCCCAGCGGCCACTTTCCGGGTGCCTGAATCATGGCACTACCATACCACCTTTGGACGATCGAGCTTTTGGAGCTCCCGATCCTTGGTGATGAGGGAGGCATCGTACACCAAGGCCGTAGCCGCCAAAGCCCGGTCGTGGAGTTCCAGCTCCTGAGGTAGCCTTTGCATCTCTCGAAGGACAGCGAGATCGAAGTCTACGATCTGATAACCTAGTGCCGCCTGGATTCTACTTAGCAATTCCGAAAAACCAACCGGCATCCTTTTTCTTTCCGATATGTAAAGCACCTCGGCGAGTACGACGGTGGACACGAGAACCAGGAACTCACCTGACTGGCCTCCTTGAAGCACCTCACGGGCTCGCAGTGAGAGGCGACGGTCCCGGGTGAGATACCACACCAGGGCGTGGGTGTCCACCACGTATCTAGTGGGCACAGCACTACTCCTGCCTGAACAAGGAGGCTTTGGCCTGGGAAAGGAGCTCGTCCTCCACCTCAATCCCTTCCCAGAGCCCTTCCAGCCCTTCGGCCTGTGACTGTCGCCCCTCTGCCAAGGCCTTCAGTTCCTCGAGCTCCTTTCGGATGTGCTCGATGAGTACCAGCAGTTTTTCCCGGTCCTCCATTGGGCCTCCGGTTCGATGTTACCCCCTTCCGCTAACTCAGCCATAGCGGGAGAAGCCCCGGCGGGGTAGGGCGTAGACCGGCTTCCAGCCCGGCTCCTCCGGCCACTTGAGGTACGGCTCCATCTCCTCTGCGGTGCGCAAGGTCACTTCCTCCACCGGCGGCAGCTTCCCCGGCGGGAATGCCTCCAGGATCTGGTCGATGACGAGTGTCAGGTAACGCAAGATGGCAGCCACCGGGCGCTTGGCCTTTTCCGGATCGGCCAGGGTGGGCTTTCCTACCGAGCCGTGCGGGGTGGAAGCAAGCTCGATGGCCGAATGCCCCTCCCCCTCCGACCAGCGGTGCGGCCGCCGATACGGGTCCACCGAGGTGTCGAAGTGCCCCCCCGGCAGGAACGCCTTCCCCTCCTCGTCCTTGGCATAGGACATGTCGATCATCCCCTCGGGGAAGAGCAAAAGCCCCAGCGAGGTCTCATGCTCGGCAGAGTGGATGAAGTCGGTCTCCCAGCCGGTCCGCTCGCAAGGCGTGAAGAACTCCCGCACGCACCGGTGCCAGTCGAAGATCTGGTAGATCCCAGGCAGCTGATATCGGTACATGAACTCGTGCAAGGCGGACTCCAGCACCCACAGCTGCCCGTGGTTGTTGATGATGAGCTGCTTGCGGAACCCGTCGTTCCACAGGCCCAGCATCACGTGGATTAGCGTCTCCCGTACCACCTCCTCGGGCATGATGATCGTCCCGGGCATGCCGATGTGGTGGTAGGGGTGTGCCCCGTAGATGATGGGCGGAAGCACCAGGTTCACCGGCCGGCCTTGTTTTTCCGTGTAGCGCCTGAGGCCCTCGATGAGCTGGGTGACCTGGAAGATGTCGTGTCCGGAGCAGGAGTGGTCCCCGTGCCTTTCCGTAGACGCCACCGGGATGATCACGATGTCGTTCTTCTTGCGGTTCTCCACGACCTTGGCGCGGGGGGTCGTCTGGATGTAGGAGCCCGGCTTCCCCAGCTCCGGCGGGGAGGGGATCCCGTACTCAGAGAGGATCCGGTCGATCTCCTCATCGGAGGCGTCCCAGATCTCCTTCTTCAGCCGCCCCACCTCCGTGTCCTCAAACACGATGGCAGGGTGCTCCGTTGTGATCCACATTTTGCTCACTTTTACCTCCTCCTCACCGATCACGGATCACGGTTCACGGCTTTATGATGATCTTCCCATCCTCGCGCTTGGTGGCTTTCTCCAAGGCGTCTACCGCCTGCGAGAGTGGGAACCGCGAGGTGATGATCTTGGAGTTGTCGATGAGCCCCGCTCCCATCATCCGGATGACGGAGGGGAAGATCCCATGGCCGGAGTGCCCTTGAGCACCGAAGAGCTGCGACCTTCGCACCTGGAACCGCTCCAGGAACATGGGCACCCGCTGGGCCGCCCGGCCAATCACCGTGATCTTGCCGTTTATGGCCAGGGTCTTTTCCATCTCGGGGATCGTCTTCTCCGGGGCTCCGGCCGCCTCCACCGAAAGATCGACCCCCTCGCCCCCGGTTACCTCCATGACGGCCTCGGAGGGAGTGACCTCACGGGGATCGTAGACGTAGTCGGCCCCCACCTCCTGGGCGAGCTTGCGCCGCACCTCGGAGACCTCGAAGGCGATCACCTTGGCCGCCCCAGCGGCCTTGGAAAGCTGTATGGCCCCAAGGCCGATGGGCCCGGCCCCGTACACCGCCACGTACGCCCCAGGGCGGAACCCCCCGGCCCGCTCGAACACGCCGTTATAGGCCACGCAGGTGGGCTCGGTTGTGGCGGCCACCTCCCAGGCAAGCTCCTCATCGGAATAGCGCTCGAAGACCGCGTCCACCTTCCAGCAGAGCTTGGCCGGAACAACGATGTACTCGGCCATGGCTCCGTCGATGGTGAACCCGATCTCCTCCAGGTTCTCACAGTGGTTGGGGAAGCCATCCCGGCAGGGGCGGCAGTGGCCACACCACACCATCTCCTCCACCGTGACCCGGTCCCCGGGTTTGAACTTAGCCCCTTCTGGGCCGGGGCCCACCTCCACGATTTCGCCGGAAAACTCATGTCCGATGATCACCGGGAACTTGGTGAGGCCTGGGTAGAGGATGTAGTCATCCTGGTCTGTCTCGTAGAAGTGGACGTCGCTTCCACACACCCCGCATGCCTTTACCCTAAGGAGCACCTGTCCCGGGCCGGGCTTTGGATCGGGGACCTCCTTGAGCTCGAGCTTGGGATGGCGCCAAACCTGCGCCCCCTCGATGGCCTTTCCCGTCTTCTTCTCGAACTCCGAGACCTGGTATCCGGGCCTCGGCTCCCACTTGGCCGAAAGCACTAGCCCCTTCATCCTGCCTCCTTTCGCAAACGTTTGTAA
>JAGGRX010000046.1 GCA_021159405.1 Candidatus Bipolaricaulota bacterium
TGGTCGGAGAGGGCGGATTCGAACCGCCGACCTCAGCGTCCCGAACGCTGCGCGCTAACCAGGCTGCGCTACTCTCCGACCCGGGCTATTTTACCCGAACTAGCGCAGGAGGAGGAACCGCGTCCTTCCCTCCCTGAGCACCGTAAGGAGGACGTCCTCTTCCTCGGGGATCTGGGCGACGATCCTGTTCCAATCATCGATGGATCGGATGGGCTCGCGGTTCACCTCGAGGATCACGTCCCCCTCTTCCACTCCGCCCCAGTAGGCCTTGGAGCCGGGCTCCACCTTCACGACGACCACGCCCTGGACTTGATCAAGGCCGTACCGCTCGGCCAGCTCCGGGGTGATGGCCTGCACGGTGAGGCCGAACTTCTGGATACCCTCTTTGGCCTCGCCCGGAGCCGTCCCAGCTAGCTCCTCCTCGCTTGGGCGCTCGCCGAGGACCACCGGGATGGTGAGCTTCTTTCCATCCCGCACGATGCCTACCTGGACCTGTTCACCCACCTTGCGGTACATGATCTCGGTCTGGAGGTCGTCGGAGTTCCGTATGGGCTGTCCGTCCACGGATACGATCACGTCGCCAGCTTGGATCCCAGCCTTGTCGGCCGGGGAACCCTTGACCACATCAGCTACGAGCACCCCCTGTCCCGGGGCCACACCGAACTGGCGCTCCATGCCCGGGGTGATGTCCTGGATATAGACGCCAAGCCAGGCCCTGGTCACCTTGCCCTGGGCGACAAGCTGACCAAGGGCATACTTGATCTCGTTTATGGGCACGGCGAAGTTGATCCCCTCCACCGCGATGCCCTCGCTCGTCTGCCGGGCGATGATGGTGTTCATCCCCACCACCTCGCCGTGAGCGTTTACCAAGGGGCCACCGGAGTTCCCGGGGTTGATCGCGGCGTCGGTTTGGATCATGCGCCTGAAGTAGCCGGACCCATCCGGCCGGGGAACGCTCCGGTTCAAAGCCGACACGATCCCCAGGGTGACGGTGTAGTCAAAGCCCAGAGGGTTTCCGATGGCGATCACCCAGTCCCCTACCTCAAGCGTGCTGGAGTCGCCCAAGGGGACGGTGGGGAGATCGTCCGCGTCCTTCAAGGACAGCACCGCCAGGTCTAGCCAAGAGTCGGTGCCAACGACCTTTGCCTCCAAGACCCGGCCGTCCTGGGCGGTCACCCGAATCGCCTCTGCTCCCTCCACAACATGGTTGTTGGTGAGCACGTATTTTCGTCCCTGGTAGTCTACGATGAACCCCGAGCCCAGCGAAGTGACCTCCCGGCCGCCAAGCGGGGGCTCCCCGAAGAACCGACGCAGGAAGGGGTCGTTCAGAAATTCCTCCCACCAACCGGCCACCGTTTTCGTGGCCTCCACCTTGACCACCGCGGGTGCTGCTCGAGCGATGGCCGCCTTGATCGCGGCCTGTCCGGACTGCGCGATCTGATCTCCAACTCCCTGCGCCAATGCTAGCGTGGCCAAAAACGCCAACCCCAAAAGCAGCGAAACCGCCCTGCGCATTCCAGATCACCTCCTACAGTCTCCAAAAATTGTCCTCGCTACCTGTGCAAGTGTGCTGGAGCTTTTGTGAAAATCCTGTGGAGGAAACCCCAGCCACCTATGATATGATACCGCGAGCATGAGGGATGAAAAGGCGAGGGCGATCGCCCTACTCTCAGGTGGGCTCGATTCCACCCTGGCAGCGGCCTTGACCAAACAGCTGGGGTTCGGGGTGGTGGGCGTGAACTTCGCCACCGGTTTCTGTACCGGACAGGGGCGATGTGACACCGTACTCGCCGCCGGCCGGGACCTGAACATCCCGGTACGCCTTTTGGACGTATCCGACGAATACCTGGAGGTGGTAAAGCGCCCGAAGTTCGGCTACGGATCGGGGATGAACCCTTGTCTTGACTGCCGCATCTTCATGCTGAAGAAAGCCAAGGCCTTTATGGAGGAGGAGGGGGCGGAGTTCGTGGTCACCGGGGAGGTCCTGGGACAGCGGCCCATGTCACAGCACTATCGGGCCCTTAAGCTGGTGGCCGAGGAATCCGGGCTGGGTGACAGGCTGGTGCGGCCACTTTCCGGGAGGCTCCTCCCCGCCACGTACCCGGAGAAGAAAGGATGGGTGAAACGGGAAGATTGGCTCGACATCCAGGGACGGTCAAGACGCAGGCAGCTTTCCCTGGCCCGGAAGTTGGGCATTCGCTCCTTCACCCAGCCCGCCGGGGGCTGCTGCATCTTGCTTGAGAAAACCTATGCCGCCCGGCTTCGCGATGCCTTCGATCACCTTGGACCCGACCGGATGAAGAAGGAGGACTTCGCCCTGCTTCGCTTGGGGCGTCACTTCCGCATCTCCCCAAAGGCTAAGGTGATCGTGGGGCGCCACCAGACGGAAAACGCTGAGCTCTCTGGGTTTGCCCGGGGGCGGATCAAGCTCGACTTCCCGGACGTGCCTGGCCCCACCGCCCTCCTGGAAGGGGAGGTTTCAGAGGAAGAACTGCTATTTGCCGCTCGTATCGCCGCCCGCTATGCCGATGCCCCGCCCGCAGAGGAGGTGCGCGTCGTCGCATTCCAGGATGGGGTGGCCCGGGAACTTCGCGTCAAACCCCTCTCGCCGGACGATCCCCGGCTCAAGAAGTTGCGGATCGGCTGAGAAGCGCCAGGGCCTCGGCGCGCGCCGCGGGGTCGGTACGAAATAGCCCCCGGATGGCCGAGGTTACAAGCACCGAGCCGGGCTTCTTGATACCCCGGATGGTCATGCACAGGTGCTCGGCCTCAATTTGCACGAGCACCCCATGGGGGCGGAGCTTTTCCATGAGCGCATCGGCCACCTGTGAGGTAAGACGTTCCTGCAACTGCGGCCGGGCGGCGGCGACCTGCAGCACCCGCGCCAGCTTGCTCACCCCCACGATCCTCCCCCCTTTTGGGAGATAAACCAGGCTGGCCCGACCGATGAACGGAAGCAGGTGATGCTCGCACAGGGAATGAAAAGGGATGTTCCTGAGCACCACCATCTCATCGTATGGCTCCTGGAAGGTAACCTCGATCTCGTCCTCGGGATTTCTATCGAGCCCGTAGCATAGCTCCGCCAGTGCTTCCGCCACTCGCCTAGGGGTATTGGCCCACATCTCCTCGGAGAGCTTTTCCTGCCCAAATCCCTCTAGGATAAGACGCACACCGGCCTCGATCTTTTCTAGATCCATCTTGAAGGTATCCTAGCCGAGGTTAGGGGCGTGAGCAAGGGTTGGCAAACCACTCGCCGAGGGGTAACATCGGACTGGTTCGGAGCGTAGCGCAGTCTGGCAGCGCGCTGGCATGGGGGGCCAGAGGTCACCGGTTCAAATCCGGTCGCTCCGACCAGCTCCTCAGCCCGAAGGGACTCCCCATTGTTCGGGGATCAACACCTGGATGTAAGGGCCCTCGGTCAAGCGATCCCAGCTCAGTTGCCCCGTTACCTGAAGCTTTGCCCCCACCAACCCCCAGGGAGAGAGGTCCAGCTCCTCCCATACTTGGGGCCGTACCAGAAGGTGGAAGCCGAACCGGCTGTCGGCGGCGTAGA
>JAGGRX010000153.1 GCA_021159405.1 Candidatus Bipolaricaulota bacterium
CTCCAGGGCGATCTCGATCTCCAGCTCAACCGCTTGCCTTACGACCTCTCGATGGGGATTGTACTCCCCGGAGGAAGCCCGGCGGGCGTCCCCGTCGATGGCCAGGATGGCCCCGGCCTGTGCCCCCCGCAGCGCCGCCACGCAGAACACGGCGGCACATTCCATCTCCACGCAAAGCGCCCCCGCCCGGGAGTAAGTCTCAAGTCCCAAGTCCAAAGCGCCGCGGTAGAAGGCGTCCAAAGTGACCACGGTGCCTTTGTGCACCCGCACCCCCTGGGCCCTGGCCGCCTGGTATAGGGCGGCGGCCACGTCAGGATGGGCCAGGGCCGGCATCTCGATGGGCAGGAGCCTGGGGGTGGTGCCCTCGCACCGGGCTGCCCCCAGGGCTACCACCAGGTCCCCATCTCGGACCTCGTCCTGAAGGGCCCCGGCGGTGCCCACGCGGATCAGCACCCGCGCGCCGGCCCGGATCGCCTCCTCGCAGGCGATGGCGGCGGACGGAGCACCGATCCCGGTGGACAGCACCCCCACCGGGATGCCCTTGTAAAGGCCGCGAAATGAGTGGAATTCCCGGTTTTTCGCGATCTCCCGCGGCTCCTCCAGCCGTGCGGCGATGCAAGCTGCCCGGGCAGGATCCCCTGGCAGAAGGAGATAAGGTGGGAGATCCCCGGGCGAGACGAGCAGGCTGGGAAGAGGGTCCTTTGCCTCCATGGCCTTGGAGGATACCGCCGAGCATGCGGCTAGGCAAACTGCCCCTTACGGCCTTTGATTTGTCGCTTCGTTTGAACCCCCTGTATACTGTTCACAGAGCGCGATGTCGCCTGCTAAAGTAGCCGTGATCGGAGGTTCCGGGCTTTACCGGCTTGGCTTGCTCGCTGGCGCCGAGCCGGTGAACCTTCACACCCCCTATGGGCCTCATTCCGATGGACTTGTGATGGGCAGCCTTGCCGGAAGAAAGATCGCCTTCCTCCCCCGGCATGGCCTCTCGCATCGCCTCCCCCCACACAGGATCCCCTACCGGGCCAACATCTGGGCCCTGCGGGAGCTTGGGGTAGAGCGGGTGGTAGCCCTCTCCGCCATGGGGGGCCTGAGGCCCGACTACGAGATCGGGGATCTCGTGATCACGGACCAGTTCATCGACTGGACCCGGGGGCGTGAGTGCACCTTCTTCGACGGCCCCCGGGTGGTCCACACCTCCATGGCCGACCCGTTCTGTCCGGAACTCCGGGGGATCCTGGCCCGGGCCGCCGAGGCGGCCGGGTTCCGGGTACACACAAGCGGCACCGCCCTCACCTTCGAGGGGCCGCGGTTCTCCACCCGAGCCGAGTCCCGCATCTTCCGGGACATCCTGGGGGCGGACCTCCTCTCCATGACCCAGGTGCCGGAGGTAGTGCTGGCCCGGGAGCTTGGGATGTGCTACGCCACCTGCGCGGTGGTGACGGATCTGGATGTGTGGGGCGCCGCCCCGGTACGGGCCGACGAGGTGACCCAAGTGATGAAACGGGCGGAGCCCAAGCTGGCCGAGCTTCTGTCCCGGGCCATCCCGGAGATACCGGAGGCCCGGAGCTGTGGGTGCGCCGAGGCCGTCCGGGAAGCTTTAGGGGAGAGAAAGGAGGAAGAAAGGTGAAAGGCGTGACCGGTAAGCTTCTGCATGTGGACCTAAGCAAGAGGATGGTGGAGACCGAGGAGATCCCGGATGGGACTCTCCGGCTTTTCTTGGGTGGATTTGGCCTGGCGGCGAAGCTCGCCTACGATGCAATCCCGAAAGGGGCCGACCCCTTGGGGCCTGAGAACGCCCTGGCCATCGCCCCTGGGCTCCTCACCGGCACCGGCATCCCCACCGCCTCCAAGACCGCGTTCGCCTTCCGCTCTCCCCTTACTGGGACCTTCTGTCGCTCTGTGGCCGGGGCCTGGCTGGGGATTTCCCTCCGCAAGGCCGGCTACGACGCCGTCCTTATCACCGGGGCGAGCGACAGGCCGGTGGCCCTCGTAATCGAGGATGGAGAAGCGCGCCTGGAGGACGCGAGCGACCTGTGGGGCCTTGACACCCGAGCCACCCGCGCCGCCATAAAGGAAAAGTTCGGGGAGGGCTGGCGAACCGCGGTGATCGGCCCTGCCGGAGAAAAGCTGTCCAAGATCTCCATCATCGACTGTGACGGCCGGCAGGCCGGCCGGGGCGGGGGAGGGGCAGTGCTGGGCGCCAAAAAGCTCAAGGCCATCCTGGTGAAGGGCACCGGCCAGGTGCCCTCAGCCGACCCGGAGAAGGTCAAAGAACTTGCAAAAAAGTGGAACGAGGTCATCCGGGACCATCCGGCCACCAAGGCCGACATGGGCTACGGCTCGGGGGAATTTTTGGACTGGATGAACCGCGAGTCCGGCACCTTCCCGTCCCGTAACTGGCAATGGGGCTACTTTAAGTCCGCCTACGAGCGCGCCAAGGAAGGGAGGATAGAGCTTGACCCGTACTACTGGGCCCCCAAGTACTCCGTGAGGAACGTGGCCTGCCCCGGCTGCACCAAGCCCTGCGGAAAATGGTTTGTGATTAAAGAGGGCAAATATGCAGGTACGGAAGTAGATGGTCCCGAGTACGAGACCCTGTACTCCTTGGGAGGGTGTCCTGAAATCGCCTCCATCGAGGTGGTGGCCAAGGCCAACGAGATCTGCGACGTTCTCGGGATCGACACCATCTCCGCCGGGGTGACGGTGGCTTGGGCCATGGAAGCGGCCGAGCGGGGTTTTCTCAAGCCCGAGGACCTGGACGGGATCGACCTCAAGTTCGGCGACGAGGACTCCTTCCTCAAGGTGCTCGAACGCATGGGAAGGCGCGAGGGGAAAGTCGGGGAGCTCCTATCGGACGGCTCCAAGGCGGCCAGCGAGCGGTTGGGCAAGGGTGAAGAATTCGCCATCCACATCAAGGGGATGGAGCTTCCCGCCTACGACATCCGCGGGGCCAAGGGGGTGGCGCTAGCGTTCGCCGTCTCCTTCCGTGGGGGGTGTCACCTCACCGCCGGGGTGTACGGCGCGGAGTTCGGCGGAAGCTGGTGGAAGTTCGAGGCGGTGGACCGCCACTCCACTGTGAACAAGGGCTTTGAGGTCAAGCTGCACGAGGACCTGATGGCTCTGTACGACGTGCTCGGCATTTGTAAATTCTCGCGGCACATATTCTTCCTGGAGGGCCTGCCGGAGCTTGTGGCCGCTCAGACCGGCCTTGAGCTTTCCGCCGCGGAGCTCCTCACCATTGGAGAGCGGGTGTACAACCTGGCGAGGGCGTTCAACGTGCGGGAGGGCTTTTCCAGAGAGCATGATCACCTCCCCAAGCGGGTGATGGAGGAGCCGATCCCCGAGGGCCCGTCTACCGGAGACCGGGTTTCTTATGAGGAGCTACAGGCCATGCTGGACGACTACTACGAGGCCCGCGGTTGGAACAAGCAAGGCGTGCCCCTCAAGGCCAAACTCGTCTCCCTGGACCTCCCCGAGGTGGCCGAGGAGGTGGG
>JAGGRX010000101.1 GCA_021159405.1 Candidatus Bipolaricaulota bacterium
CCAAGCCCTGGGCTTTTTGGTAGGGCAAGTGATGCGGAAGACCAAGGGGCGCGCCGATGCCAAAAAACTCTCTCAAATTCTGCGGGAGTTGCTTACCGAATCCGAGGGTTGAACCGTTCTTCAAAGCGGATGGTTCTTTGGCGCCCCTGCCAGGCAGCTTTGGCTCAACTTGGGGGCACAAAGCATTCCCGACAGCGCGCCTCGTAGCTTTCCAGGCCCCCGATCAGGATCTCCGGCCCCTCCCGGGCGGGTTTCCCGTCCACCAGACGCTGAGAGCGGGTGGCCGGCCGGCCGCACACCACGCACACGGCCTGGAGTTTCACCACCTCGTCAGCCAAGGCCAAAAGCTCCGGCATGGGACCGAACGGCTCCCCCCGGAAATTGAGGTCGAGTCCAGCCACGATCACCCTCTTCCCCTGCTCCACCAAGGCCTCACAGAGGGAAGGGAACTCCTCTCCGAAAAAATGGGCCTCATCGAAGGCGAACACGTCCGTTGCCCGTAATTCGTGATCCGTAATGAGCGCGGAAAATCTTTGCCAAGAGATCTCCTTGGGAAGGCGCCGACAGGGAAAAGCGCGGCCGTAGTGGGTGACCACCTCTTTCTCAGAATAGCGGGTGTCTAAGGCCGGCTTAAACAGAAGCACATGTTTTTTCGCGATGCGAGCCCGTTCCACCCGGCGAAGTAGCTCCTCGGTCTTTCCGGCGAACATGCAGCCGGTGATCACCTCTAACTTCCCCGCCATGGCCCATATCCTAGTGCGGACGACTGGCTTGCACAACCTAGTTGCAAGGGGACCAGGGGCGAAGTAAAGTCGTTTGTCCATGGCGACGGAAGCGGTGCGGGGGTCCCTAAGGGGCGCGGGATTATCTAGGGGATACCGTGTTCGCCGCCTCCTATGGCAGCTTTTCCTTTATTTTTCCCTCACCGTGGGGGCAGCCTTGATGCTGCTTCCGTTCGCGTGGATGCTTTCCACCTCCCTTAAGACCCTACCTGAGGCGATGCGGATACCCCCGATCTGGATCCCCAAGGTGCCACACTGGGAAAATTACGTGCTTGCCTGGAATGCCGCCCCGTTTGGCAGGTACTTTTTTAACTCCTTCCTCATCGCCATAACGACCACGGTGGGCGAGGTGATAACCTGTATCTTCGCAGCCTATGCATTTGCCAAGATGAATTTCTTTGGCAAAAACCTCTTGTTTAACCTTCTTTTGGGAACCCTCATGATCCCAGGGGAGATGCTCCTGGTGCCCAACTACGTGACCATCAAGCGCCTGGGCTGGTACAACACATATTGGGCGCTCATCATCCCCTGGGTTGTGTCCGTGTTTGGGATTTTCCTCCTAAGGCAGTTTTTCCGAACCATCCCAGATGAGCTATGGGATGCAGCGCGCATCGACGGTTGTTCCAGGTTCCGGTTCATCTGGCAGATCGTGGTACCCCTAGCTCGCCCGGGGATCGCCACCGTGGCCCTGTACAAGTTCGTGGGCTCTTGGAACGCATTTTTGTGGCCCCTCATCATGACCGATAAGGTGGAGCTCCGGACGGTGCCCGTGGGGCTGCGGTACTTCATGTCCGATATGGGGACCGAGTATCCCTTGCTGATGGCAGCGGCTACCCTGGCCATCGTGCCTGTCTTGATCTTGTTCTTGTTCACGCAACGTCAATACATCCAGGGCGTTGCACGCACTGGGCTCAAGTGAGGGGAGGTGATACAGGGAAAAGCGTTTTGTCGCGTTAAGAGGGACGACACAACACGGAGGTGGTATAAGTGCTTAAGAGATATGGTTGTGTAGTTGTAGCGGGATTGCTCCTGTTTGGGGTGGTGGCGTTTTCCCAGGTCACTATCGACTTCTGGCACGCCATGTCCAAGCGACATGCCCCGGCCCTTGAAACGCTGGTGCAGAAGTTCATGGATGAAAATCCCGGGATCAAGGTTAACCTGGTGTATCAGGGTGGTTACGGCTCCCTTTCCCAGAAGCTGATCGGGGCCGTGGCGGCAGGCGAGCCACCCACCATCGCTCAGCAGTACGAGAACTGGACTACCCAGTGGCTGGACGCGCTGGTGCCGCTCGAGGACCATCTTTCCCCTGACGTCTTGGCCGACATCCATCCCAGGTTCCTGGAGATGAACAAGTTCGATGGCAAGCTCCTTACCGTGCCGTTCAATAAGTCCATCATCGTGCTCTACTACCGCCCGGACCTGGTGCCTGAGCCCCCCACCACCTGGGAGGAGTTCCTCAACCTGGCTTGTGCACTGACGGTGGATAAGGACGGCGACGGGGTTATCGACCAGTACGGGACTGGTCTCAGGCCCCCAAACCCGGAGATCTTCCTGACGTTCCTCGCCCAGAATGAGGGCTCCATCCTGTCCGATGACTGGAGCAAGGTGACGATCAACGACGAACGGGGCTTGGAGACCATGGAGTTCATGGCCCAGCTAGCCAAATGTGCCCTCGTGCAGGGTGGGTATCTCTCTGACCCCTTCGGGCAGGGCTTGATCGCCATGTTCGTGGATACTTCAGCCGGTTACCCCTACAACCTGGCAGCGGCCCAGCAGGGAGGCTTTGAGATGCGTGTGGCTAAGGTTCCCTGCCACAAGAATTGCGCTTCCATGGTGCAGGGGACCAACCTTGGCGTGTTTGCCATGAACCAGACGCCGGAGCAGATCGATGCCGCCGTGAAGCTGATCGAATTCCTGCTGCGTCCGGAGAACACCGTGTATTGGGCTGAGGAGACCGGGTACCTCCCCGTCACCATAAGTGGGCTTGGCTCCGAGGAGTGGAAGGCCTTCACCGAGGCCCATCCTGAACGGGCGGTGATGACCGAACAGTTCCTGGAAGGGGGCTTCGGGCAGCTACACCATCCGGCTTACTGGGACATCCGCAGCGTGATCATCACCTACTACGAGCAGGTGCTGCGAGGCGAGGCGGATCCCAAGACGGCTTTGGATAACCTGGCGGCGGAGATCGAGGCCCTGATCTCCGAGTAAATAAGGGAGGAGGGGGGACTTCCCCCCTCCTCTGTCTATGAGCATCCTAAGGAACTGGCGGCGCAAGGGTTTCTGGCGCGAAACCGGGGAGGCCTACCTTTACCTCCTGCCAGCTCTCATCATACTTGGCATATTCGTCTTTTACCCTTTTTTTAATGCATTTTATCTTAGCTTCCATAAGGTATATGTCGTTAAGCGGGTTGCAGGTAAACTAGTTCCTTTTTATATGGAATACGTTGGGTTAGGGAACTTTACCCGTTTGTTCAGGGATTCCTTATTCACCAAGGCGATTCTTCAGACGTTGATCTACGTGGGCGTTTCAGTCCCCGTGACGATTGCACTGGCCCTGGTGCTGGCCACGTTGCTTAACGAGGGGCTCAGACTGCGGCCATTTTACCGGGTCTCCTACTTCATGCCCTACATCACCCCGGTGGTTGCTATCGCTATGGTGTGGCAGTGGATCTATAAT
>JAGGRX010000168.1 GCA_021159405.1 Candidatus Bipolaricaulota bacterium
TGATGCACTGGTGGCCGTGCAGGGAAAGCGGCCCCACCGCCACCTTGGGGAAGGGAGCCAGGAGCTCCAACTCCTCGGGGGTGAAGTTCTGGTGGTCCGAAAGCACGAACGCGGGCTGGTCAGGAAGGGGCGAAGTGCGGATGAAGGTCGCTCCTTCCTCAAGCAGCACCGGTTGGAAGCCTTCCCCCTTAAGCCGCCTTATGAGAGAGGCAAGGCCCTCCCAGCGCACGGAGATCCCGGGGGTGGACTCCACCTCCTCCCCCAGGGTGATCCCTTGGGCCCGGTTGATGGCCCGCCGCAAAAGGGCAGCAGTGGACCGCTCATCCGGGTTCAGGTGCCGCAGACGCTCCCCGATCAGGGTGATGAGCAGACGGTTCCGGATCACAAGGTACAGGCGCACGTCCTTGCGGATGCCATGGGAAAGGAGGAACGCCTCGGTGGCGCAGCGACACAGGATATCGAGCCTCCCCGCCCCCCCGGGAAGGTCCGAGAGCGAAAAATCCCCGGACAGGGGTCCGGTATGGCTTACCACCACGAATGCCCGCATGGTCCCATGATAGCCTGTCTGGCCTTGGAAGGACAGCGAAGTCATCTCCGAAGGCCAGTTGCGGCCAAGTCAAGGCACCATCTTCCCGCAATGGCTTGCTTCCGCTTCCCTTTGAGAGCATCCCCTGCGTCCTACGATATCACGGGTGAAGAAAAGAAGCGGAGATGCGCCTACTTGGTCTCGGGCTTTTACTTGCTTTAGCTTCCAGCTCAGCCCTCGCCGGGGGCTTGAGCCTCGATGTGAATACTACCCTATCTCCCTCAACGGGCGATGTCAGTACCTTTACCGGAAAATGTGACGTCGAGCTTGGGCCCTTCTCCCTGGCCGCAGCGTTGGAATATGAAAAGATCGGCTTTACTTGGCTTTTGGGCGGGGTGGCCTGGGACGCTGGAGTGGCCGGCGTTACGTGGCAGGGGCTGGTGGGCTTGGTGACCGAAACCCTCCTTTATAGCAAAACCACCGGATGGATATTCTTCGGCGGGGCCCGGTACTCGCTCACCCACGTGGCGGCGGATCCGGACTTGGACGGAGCCTTTGACCATGGACTTCTACTTCAGGTGACAGGGTTTCTCCCAGGGGCAGTGAAGTTCGATTCCCTCACCATGTTCGGGGTCGACGAGCTGACCGTCTCCTTCACCCAACCCGGGGTCCAGGGTGAGTACGAGTTCGAGCTCAGACCACAGCCGGGATTGCCGTATTTCCCTTACTTCACCGCCCAGAAATTCCTTCTCACCGGCATGTTCGGTGGAATCAAAGCCGAATCTGAAACCCTGATAGCCCGGACAGGCTTTTCCCACCAGCGCTTTTCCCTCACCTTACGCTTGGGTTTCCTTTCGCTCGAGCTGAACTCCGTCTTCGAGCTCAAAAGCCATGCCATCACGCTTACCCCATCGCTGAACCTCGATTGTGGGTGGCTTCGCATCTACACGGAGGTCACTACGCAAACTCCAAGCTTTATAGGAGGATTTACTGTCTACGGAATTAGAATACGGACGATGGTGGGAGGGATATTCCTGGAGGCCATGGTTTCCTTGGATGAGGTCAACCACGATCTAGTTCTGGATCCTTACACGACGCGGCTTAGCGTGGAAATCGGCCAGGCGACCGCCTGCCATAGGCGGGCGATATTCCGGACAGATATTTACTTCGAGGATGGGCTAGACTGGGGGAAGGTTGATGTTTGTCTACGTGGTCCTCTAGCCCGGAACGCGGAAGTGTGGTCGCGGATAGGGATAGGCACCACCGGGATTTCCAACTGGGGGCTGGGGGGCAGGCTAAGCTGGTAAGGACCAGACCTGGAGGAGCACCCCACCAATCCACAAAGAAATTCCCATTGATCGCAGGGGGCATCTAACGGCTGGCTCGTTCCAGGTATCTTACGATCGCCTGGGCGAAGTGATCGAAGTCGGCAAGGCGCTCCCTGATGGCCTGGTGGAGCTTCGCCACATCCACGTCTACGTACTGGTGCACCAGGATGTTGCGCATCCCGATCATAGCCTTTAGGGTAGGTACCTCCTCCCGGGGGATGACCCCGTGGGCGAAAAGCCTCTCCGGGATGTCCCGGTACTCGTTCCACTGGCTGTCGCCAAGGTCTGCCAAAATATGGGCACCGATGTCGATTACGTTTTGAATGGCCGTTTGCAGGGCGCGCTCCGCGGCATAAACCTTCTCCCAGTCGGAGCGAAACTCCTCCAAGGAGACCCCCTGGAAGCGCCGCAGCCTGGCCACCCTGGTGGCCAGGTCCTCCAGGTGCTTTTCGACAACCTCGCGGCTTACCATGCCCCCTTCACCTTGCTGAACTCGCCCCTTTGCGTCCTCTCATAGAGATAGCGGCGCTTGATCTCCCGTAGGGGCTTGGTGTCCAGGTACCGAAGCTTGGCCGAGACCTCGAACTCGTGCCTGGCCTCCCCGTCTCGCGAGAAAAGGAGCTTTCCTTTGCTTATCACCTCGTTGGCAAGGAGGGGCGAGGCCTGATGGAGCAACACCAGATCGACCTTATCGGTATCCAGCGCCTTGGCGAGCTCCGCGATCATCCCCGCCTTATAGCCATAGGGCTCGGCACGATCGAGCTTCTCGTACTTCTCCTTCTCAACCAGGAGAGCGATGTCGATATCGCTTTCAGCGTGGACGTGACCGCCTGCGGCAGAGCCAAAAAGATAAGCGGCGATCACCTCAGGCCGCCGGCTAAAAAGCGGCACCAGCCTCTCCCTGATCTCCTCATAGCTTAGCATCGAAGACATTGTACCCCGAGCGGAAGGCACACGGGAAGGATATCAGACCTGACACTGCCGCCTAAGTTATACTGCCACAAAGAGGGGTGAAACCTAAAAATTGTGTAGCATGGCCCCCTTCAAGTTCGTACTGCACGATGAACAGTTGGTGGTTGCAATTGGCCGCCCGTACCTGGGGCAGGGGCTTCCTCCACCAGTCCTCTCGGTTCACTGCTTGGACAACCAGAACCCCAGTACCTCCTTGATCTTAGGATGGAAGCCTCCCTCCTGGGAGCGTAGCACCTTAAGACCCGTGACGGGGAGGCGAGGAGGTCACAGGTACGGTAGCCGTTGGCCTTGATCCTCTCCTCCACTTCCTTTTCTCGCGCCGGGGATGGTGGCGGATCTCGTTGTATTTGCCGAAAATCTCGACGTGCGAATGACGATCGTGGAAGGGAAAATCGCATATCAAAGATAAGGTGGCGATGTCGTATGGCGAAGGAGCTTTCCGGGAAGGTAGCGGTGATCACGGGCGGGGGCGGGGTGCTGTGCTCGGCCATAGCCGAGGG
>JAGGRX010000090.1 GCA_021159405.1 Candidatus Bipolaricaulota bacterium
CCTTCTTGGGAGCTGTTCGAGCGTGAGCCCCGTGAGTACCGGGAGGAGGTGCTGCCGCCAGGGGTGCCGAAGGTGGCGGTGGAGGCCGGGGTCACCCTGGGCTGGGAAAGGTACGCCGACGTAGCCATCGGGGTCGACGACTTCGGGGCCTCCGCCCCCGGGGCAGAAGTTATGGAGCGGCTGGGCATCACTCCGGAGCACGTGGCCGCCACCGCCCGGAGGCTCATGCAGAACCACCGAGCTCACCAAAAACCGAAAGGGAATTAGCCGGATTGGGATTGGTTCAGTTCTGGGACTGTGTGTTCTCGGGGTGCTCTGTGGTTTGCTTTCTGTATTTTGGTAGCGAGGTCCCTTGCCACAGCTTGGCGTAAAGGAGCCAGGCCCCGAAGCCGAAAAAGAGCAAACCGCTCGCCACATGGGCGGCCCGGATCGGCCCGAGCCACAGTGAATCTCCCCGCACGCAGGACACCAGGCCCCGCACCACCGAGTAGCCCATGAAGTAGAGGCAACTGAGAAAGCCGTCCTTGGCGGGTCGGCGGCGAAGGCTCCACAACACCCCGAACAGGATCAGGTTGCCCACCATCTCGTAAAGCATGGTCGGATGCAGGGGCTGTCCGGGATAGGCAGCTCCGGCAGGAGAGGTGACCGGGAACACGATCCCCCAGGGGAGGGTTGTGGGAACCCCGTAGGCGTCGCCATTCAAGAAATTTCCGATCCTGCCCAGGGCCTGCCCCAGGATGAGGGCCGGGACCACCGCGTCCGCCAGGGCCCACATCCGCACGTGCTTCCAGCGCGCAAAAAGCCACAGGGCGAGTATCCCGCCGAGGAGCCCCCCGTGGATGGCCAGGCCCCCGTGCCAGATCTTCAGGATCTCCCAAGGATGCGCCCGGTACCAATCCCACTGGAAGGCGACGTAATAAGCCCGGGCGAAGAGAAGCCCCAGCGGCACCACCACTAGAAACAGATCCAACACGTCCTCGCTGGTGAGGGGAAGCCCCTTGCGGCGTACCTCCGCCCGGATGAGGAAGTAACCGATGACGAAGGCGATCACGTACATGAGCCCGTAGTAGCGGATCTCAAGTGGCCCAATACGAACGAAGACCGGGTGCACCCTTCATGCCTCCTTTACGGGATTATATGGCACCCCGCAAATTTAGGCCCCCAAAAAGCCTTGCGACCTTCTGGGGGAGGCTATAATGGCCCGATGCCCTTCCGGCTGCGGATTCTTTTCGGGACGTGCTTTGCCTTGGCCCTGTGGGGAGCGTTCTGGCCAGGATGGGGTTGGCTAGGTTGGCTGGCTCCAGCCCTGCTTTTTTTGAGCCTGGATGGGATCGGGCCCAGGCGGGGGGCCTTGTTCGGAGGGGCGTTCGGGTTCCTTTTCTTCTTGCTTGAGCTTTCGTCACTCTTGTCGCTGTGGCCGCTAGTGGGCGGCCTCTGCATCCCGGCTTGGCTCCTCCTTTCCCTGTACGGGGCCGTTTTCTTTGCCCTGCTTGGGGGAGTTGTGGGCTGGAGGAGCTCCCCTCCCCTTTGGGCGGGAGCGTGGGCCCTCATTGAAGCCGCTCGGGGGGTCGGCCCCTTGGGATTCACGTTCGGGACACTGCCCGGGGCGCTCGTGGGACAGCCGTTCCTTGCGGCCGCGGCCTGGGGGGGAGCCACGCTCCTCTCCCTGGGGATGGCCTGGACTTCCGCTTGCCTGGCTGCAGGAAGGCGCTGGGCCCCTCTCGCCCTCCTTGGCCCCGGATGCCTTGCCTTGCTTTCCTCCTTGGCCCCCCATCCAGCCCCGGAAGGGGAGCTTGCCCTTTCCCTGGTCCAGCCCAATATCGAACAGACGGAAAAGCTGGACAGAGACAACCTCCAGGCGCTCCTCGGGCGTTATGAGTCCCTCCTTTCCTCCATCTCAGGCCAGGTGGACCTGGTGGTACTGCCGGAGAACGTGCTCCCCGCCTACCTCCGGGCCGAGCCCGAGCTCTTGACCCCCTTCCTTGACACCGCCGAGCGCCTGTCCGCTCGCCTCCTCGTGGGCACCGGGGAGCTACGTGCGGGGAAGGTCTACAACTCCGCTTTGCTCATCTCCCCAGGCCGCAAGATCGCGGGCGTATACGACATGGTTCATCTGGTCCCGTTTGGAGAGTATCTTCCGGCCAGAAAACTTTGGGAAGCCATTGGCCTTGGCCCTTTGCTTGACCGGCTGCTTCCCATGGACCTCACCCCCGGGGAGGGCCCTCGTCCCTTAGGGAAGCTGGGGGTGATGATCTGCTTTGAAACGCAGTTTTCCTCCCTGTCCCGGGGCCTTACGTCCCAGGGCGCCGAGGTCTTGATCGCCCTCACGAACGACGCCTGGTTTGGGAGGACGCGCCTTCTTTGGGAGCACTTTGCCATGGGGGCCCTTAGGGCGGCCGAATGCGGCCGGAGTTTCCTCCAGGCAGCCCAGACTGGGATCACCGGGGCAGTGGGGCCACAAGGTGAGCTGCTTGCCCAGCTCCCCCCCTGGGAAGCCGGGGTGCTCACGGTAAAAGTGCCCCTATTGCGCCATAAAACGCCGTGGGTGAAGACGGGCCCCTGGCCCAGCCTGGGCCTTGCGGGCCTGCTTTTCCTTGTGGGGTTAAGGAAAAGGCGGCCCCGCCGGTAGGTTCCGGCGGGGCCGGGCGGGAATGCCCTTTGAAAGCTTCCAGCTTAGGGAGATTCGCTCGCCGGGCCGATGGAGTCCGCCGCGCTGGAGAGCTGCCTTACGGTGCCAGTGTTCAGGTCAACCACATAAACCTGGTAAGTCCCACCTCCCACGTCGCGCACGAAGGCGATGGCATCGCCCGTCTCCACCCACCAGGGATCGAACTCGTCTGCCGTGGTGTTGGGCGTGCCACCGGAGAAGGCATTCAGGTTTTGAAGTCCGGTCCCGTCGGCGTTGATCACGTAGATGTCGAGGTCACCCCCCTGGTCGGAGGTGAAGGCGATCTTGGTCCCGTCCGGTGACCAAGCCGGGGTGGAAAGACCGCCGTCGGCGGGAAGCCCAGCCACGATACCCAGGCCCGGATCGATGGCCCCGTCGTGGCCTACGGAGTCGTATAGGACCTCTGGGGCGGCCTCCCCCTCCCTCCAGATCCACAGGGCAGAGCCGCCATTGGCGGCCGCGCCTCCCGAGCCCTTGTTTGAGACAAACACCAGGTCGCCGCTTGTCGGGGAGTAAGAGGGCGACAGGGCCCAGTACGGGGTCTGCACTGTAAGCTGGGACACCGTGCTCGTGAGGCCCCAAGGATACTCCACCGTCCAGATCTCCCAGTTCCCCGATTGATCGGAGGCGAAGGC
>JAGGRX010000071.1 GCA_021159405.1 Candidatus Bipolaricaulota bacterium
AGGGCGCCGGGCCCGGCGGCGACTTCCCCCGCTTCCTGCCCGGCGCCACAGCCCCCTTCTCAATCCTCCTCCGCCTCCTCAATTGCCTCCTCTATCTTATCCAAAGTGGAGGAGATCTCGTCGAGCAGTGACTCGAGCTCTTCCCGCTGCCGCGCAAGGTCGGTGACAAGCGGCTTCACCTTGTCAATCAGCTCCTTCTTCGTGACGTACGCCATAGACCACCTCCTTAGTTAATTTTATCCCGGATATTGCATCCACGGCCACCGCGAAGTCACCACGACAGGGAAAACCTCACCATCGAGCCCACGGAGACATCATGAACCTGAGATACGCAATTTTCTTAAGTATCGATGATCCTCCCTGTGGTGAGTGCAAGACTGGGTTATGACGTCAGGGCTCGTGGGTAAACAGGTCCCTCCTCCCCTTGGACTAGCTCAAGCAGGAATCGCTTGCCGTGGTAGCAGATCCGGAATGTGACGCGCTTCCAGTGCTCAGGAAGCCTTGGCCATGCCTTCGGCCCCTCTGGGGTGAGCTTGAGCCCGCCAAATCCGAACACCAACGCTTGCCATAGTCCGCCTGCAGATGCAGCATGGATCCCATCGCCTGTGTTCCCCCGCAGATCCTTAAGGTCGACCAAGGCAGCTCGCACGAAATGCTCGTATGCCTTCTTAGTCAACCCTAGTTCGGCTCCCAGGGCGGCGTGGATGGGAGGCCCCAATGAGGAGCCGAAGTCATGGTCGGTACGCGGCTCGTAGTAGTCCCAGTTCGCCCGCTTTACCCGCTCCCCATAGCGGTCCCGCAGGAGGTATAGCAGCATCAGTACGTCAGGCTGCTTTATGACCTGGGCCCTTTGAACCTCCCCTCTTCCCAAAAGCGCTTGGAGGGATTTATCCCGTGGTTCCAAGGAGGAAAGATCTATGTCCCGAAGCTGGAAGAAGCCGTCGAACTGCTCGATGAGACCGGTGGACGGATCGCAGGGGATATACATGCGCTGGGCCACGTCTTGCCAGCGGGTCAGCGTCCCTTTATCCAGTCCCAAACATCGCGCGAGTTCCCTTGCTTTTTGAGGATAGCTCCCCTTCAGCCACTCCCATAGCTCCAGGGCGAATTGGATGTTCCATTGGGCCATGGCGTTGGTGAAGGCGTTGTTGTCCACCTGCTCGTGGTACTCATCGGGGCCCATGACGTTTCGGATTTCGTAACGGCCTTGTTCGGGATTGTATTCGACCCGGCTGGCCCAAAAGGCGGCTGTGGAGAGGACGACCTCCGCCCCGTAGTCCCGCATGAACGCGTCATCTCCGGTTGCCTGCCAGTAGAGCCAGAGGGCATAGGCCACGTCCGCGGAGATGTGCTGTTCCAGGTCCCCACATAGGATGCGGATGGGATCCCCTGATTCAGAGGGCACCCACTTGGGGGTGACTTCGCGGCCGTCGTCCGCCGACTCCCAGGCGTACATGGCCCCCTCGCACCCCACCTGCACGGCCCTCTCCCGAGCCGCGGGGAGGGTGTGATACCGGTAGAGGAGTAAGTTTCTTGCCACCTCCGGAAGGGTGAACGCGAAGAAAGGGAGGATGAACACATCGGTGTCCCAGAACACGTGACCCCGGTAGCCGAAGCCGGAAAGGGCCTTGGCCGGGATGCTTGCCCGATCGGTGTGGTAGGGAGCGGCGATCAGGAGGTGGTAGAGGTTGAAACGCACGGCCCGCTGGGCGACCTCGTCGCCTTCGATCTCCACGTCGCAGCGCTCCCAAAGCTCATCCCACCTCGCTCGGTGCTTGGAGAGCAGCGCAGAGTATCCCGCCTCCACCGCCCGGTCAAGCTCCGCCAGTGCCGCTTGGACGGGGTCGGCCGCCTCCCTTGAGGTGTAAAGGCTGGCCAGCTTTGTAATTACCGCTGTCTCCCCCCTCCGCAGCGCAAAGCGGGCCACCACCCCCGGCTGCCAAGGGCACGTGCAGGGAACGTATCGCACCGAGGCGGGGCCCTCCACAGCAAGGTGGGTCGCGACGCAGAGGTCGACCTCGCTCTTCCTAGTCCGCAAATGCAGAAAGGCACGCTGGGGGCTGGGATGACCCTGGCCTGCCCAGGCCCAGTGGCAGAGGCCCACTTCCGTAGGGGAGATGACCCCCGGCGTTTCCACCATCCCGTCTATCTCCGCCCGCAGCTCCACCTCCCCATCGAAGTCCAGGGGGGTGACGAGGAAGCGGAGGACGCAGAGGTGGGGCTCGGCCATCGAGGCCCACCGTTCGATCAGAAGCTCGGCCGTGTGTCCCTTTGGGCTGCGCCAGCGCACGCGGCGCCTCAAGATCCCCTCGCGCAGGTCGAGCTCGCGCTCGCAGGCTAGGACCTCTCCCCGCTCCAGCGCAAAGCGCTCCCCTTCCACCACGAGCTGACAGGAGGTCCAATTCGGGACGTTTACGAGCTCCGTGTGGACCAAAGGGGCATTGTCGTAGAGGCCGCTGATCAAGGTGGCTGGAAGATCCCCTGGATAGCGTTCCTCCAAGGTCCCGCGCGTGCCGAGGTACCCGTTCCCCACGGTGAAGATGGTTTCCATTTGCCGCTGCTTTTCAGGATCGAAGGGGGCCTCGCGCACGGTCCAGGCCTTGCGGCTGGCCATCTGGGCCGCAAGGGCTGAGAGGAGCTTCTTGAGTGTGATCCCGGTGAGGGAAGGGATGACGAGGTCTGGCCGCACGGCGCGGAAACGCTCCTTTGGGCCCAAGCCCACCGCCCACATGCCGGCCGCCTTTGCCCCCTCGATCCCGGCGGCGGCATCCTCGATGACCAAGCACTCCGAGGGCGGCACCCCGAGCCGGGCCGCGGCGTATAGGAAGAGATCGGGGGCGGGCTTGCTCCTTGCGCCGGAGTGGCCGTCCACGATGGCGTCGAACTCGTCCAAGATCCCGAGGCGCGAGAGGACAGTCCTCCCGTTACGGGACACCGTGGCCACTCCCACCTTGAC
The DNA here is from genome assembly GCA_021159405.1 of Candidatus Bipolaricaulota bacterium. Taxonomy (GTDB): domain Bacteria; phylum Bipolaricaulota; class Bipolaricaulia; order Bipolaricaulales; family Bipolaricaulaceae; genus 64-32. The sequence continues at coordinate 2,957 of JAGGRX010000071.1, forward strand.
CCCGTTTACTTTGAGATCCTTCAGAAACTCCGTCACCCCTGGGAGGAGATCCTGTGGCCCCAGGCCCTCGATGAGTTCTCGATAGTAAGCGTCCTTCCGGTTGGCCAACTCTTGGGCCTGGTCCCGGTAAGACGGCCAGGCCTCCCCCAACACGATCTTCAACGCTTCCATCCGGGAAATCCCCCGGACCCGATCCTTGAGGTCCGGGGGACAGGCGATCCCTAGCTCCTCCGCGAGTTGCTTCCAGGCGAGGTAATGGTGTTCGGCCGTATCAACGATCACCCCGTCCAGGTCGAAGATCAC
>JAGGRX010000112.1 GCA_021159405.1 Candidatus Bipolaricaulota bacterium
CCAGCTTCGGGGCCCTCCAGACGATGGGCTGGCTCATTGCCCTCACCATGGTTACCAGCGCCTTGGGAGCACTGCTCATCGTCCCCACGATCTTCGGCTTCACCAACCCCAAGTTCGTCACGCGGCAGCTGGCAGTGGTGCGTCGAGGGAAAGGGGTTCGATTGGGTTGGCAGGGGGCGGATCCGGACCCCGCTGATGGATCAACCAAAAAAATAAAAAAGGAGGTAAAGGATGAGGAGGTACGGAAAAATTGCAGTGTGGACGCTCGTGTTGGTCGTAGGGCTCTCCTGGTGGACACTGGCCCAGGGGCTGACGGCGGACGAGATCCTGGACCGGGTGGAGGAAAAGAGCATCATGGGTAGCGACATCGGGAGCATGATCACCACCGTGAAGTTCGAGATCACCAGCGAAGGGGAGACCACGAGCTACACGTTCAGGGTCTTTTCCGTCCGCGGCAAGGAGGGCGAGCCGGACAAGGGCCTCATCGTGTACCTTGAGCCGGAGCTCGTCTCGGGCACCATGTTCCTCACCTGGACCCCGGAGGAAGGGGATGCCCGCATGTGGCTCTACATGCCGGATCTCGGGATCGTGAAAGAGCTCATCACCGAGCAGTCGCGGGAGCAAGAGTTCATCTCCGGGTCCGGCATCACCCGGGAGGACATCGCCGAGGGCTACAAGTACAAGGACGACTACACGCCTGAGCTTGCAGGAGAAGAGGAGGTCAACGGTATGCCCGCTTATGTCCTCGTGTGCACGCCGAAAGAAGGGCACGACGTTGACTGGTCCAAGATCAAGCTCTGGGTCCACAAGGAGGAGTTCGCCGTCATCAAGGCGGAGTTCTACGATCTGGATGGCCAGCTTGCCAAGACGATGGAGGGAGATGACTTCTACACCGACTCCATCGGCTTCATCTCTCACGTCGTGAGGTTCCGGGATCTCGAAGAGGGCAGCTCTTCGGTGATCACCATAATCGACCGCGAGGCAAAGGAGATCCCGGACGACTACTTCGATCCCGAGAAGCTCCCCACCCTGAAGATCGAGGGGCTGTAAGGCTGCCCCCCACTCGCCCCTTCGGAAGCCCGTCTTGTCGGGCGCAGTGGACCCGGGGCCACAGCCCCGGGTCCACTGGCCTGATCAAAGGGCGTATGTCGGAATCACACGATGCGGAGAGGGAAGGAATTAGGACGGGCCGGCCGGGCAGCCCAAGGACCTGCTAAAATGCTGACGGCAGCGGGCCGGGAAAGGAGGTCAATATGTTTGAACACAGCCGGAAGGCCATCTTGCTTGGCCTGGGAGCTTTAGAGCTGACCAGGGAGAAGGTGGAGTCCTTCGTGGATGAGCTGGTTAAACGGGGTGAGGCGAGCGCTAAGGAAAAGGCGGGCCTCGTCGATGAGCTCCTCAAGGCGGCGGAAGAAGAGGAAAAGAAGGCCATGGAAAAGATCAGCTCAGCGCTGAGAGAAGTCATCTCCGAACTCGGGTTGGCTACGAAGGAAGATCTTCAGGCGATCGAGAGGAGGCTCGAGCGCATTGAGAGGAGGCTCGCCGGGGAGGAAACGGACGCTTCGGAGTAGGTATCGCGATTTCCGGCGCCTACGCGCGATCGCCCTCGTTCTTGCCAAATACGGCTTCGGTGAACTTGCCAGTGTACTTGTCGCCCACTATCCCTTCCTCAAGTTTTCGAGCCCAAGGGTGGAGGCAGAGCTCAGCCGGGGCGAGCGGCTTCGTCTGGCCCTGGAGGAGCTGGGGCCGACCTTTGTAAAGCTGGGCCAGATCTTGAGCCTTAGGCCGGACCTCGTTCCGCCGGACATCGCCGGGGAGCTCCGAAAGTTGCAGGACGAAGCCCCGTCATTTCCCTTCTCTGAGGTGAAAGCTCAGATCGAATCCGAACTCGGCCAGCCTTTGGCTGCCCTGTTTCAGGAATTTGAGGAAAAGCCCTTGGCCGCCGCCTCCCTGGCCCAGGTCCACCGGGCACGGACACGGGAAGGGGAGTTGGTGGCGGTGAAGGTCCAGCGGCCGGGGATCCGGGAAGCCATTGAGGCCGACCTCGATATCCTGTTTGAGCTCGCCCGCTTGGCGAAACGGCGCCTGCCGAGCGGCGAGCTCTACGATCCTGTGGGAGCGGTGGAGGAGTTTGCTCGGACCATCCACGAGGAGCTGGACTTCACCCGCGAGGGACGCCATATGGAGATCTTCAAGCATAATTTCGCTGGCGATGAGACCATCTACGTGCCCAAGGTGTTCTGGGAGTACACCACCCCCCACGTCCTGGTGATGGAGTACATCCAGGGGATCAAGATCTCCGACCTCGAACAGCTCGAGGCGGCGGGGCTGGATCGGAAGGCTATCGCCAGAAACGGCGCCCAAGCAATATTAAAGCAGGTGTTCGAGCACGGCTTCTTCCACGCCGATCCACACCCAGGGAACCTCTTGGTCCTGCCCGGCAACGTCATCGCCCCGCTCGATTTCGGCATGATGGGCCGGCTCGACGAGGAGCTCCGCACCCTGGTGGCCGAACTTCTGGCAGGCTTTGTAAAAAAGGATGTCGACCGGATCATCGGGGTCCTGCGGGAGATGGGCTCCTTGGATGCGGGAGTAGACACGCAAGCACTCCGCGCCGAACTTTCAGGGCTCGTCGAGCACTACTACGGGGTCCCCCTAAAGCGGCTCGATCTCCGCCGGATCTTCGAGGAAGGGATGGCGCTGGTTCGCAATTTCCACATCAAGGTCCCGAGGGGGCTCGTCCTCATGGGCAAGGCCCTGGTGACGGAGGAAGGGGTGGGGCGGATGCTCGACCCGGACTTTGACATGGTCTCCATGGCCAAGCCTTACGTACAGCGGCTCTTGCTTCAGCGCTACGATCCCCGCCGCCAGCTCGCCAAATGGCTGGAAGTCCTGGATGGGTACCAGCGGATGCTGGCGCGGCTGCCCACGGACGTGCAGGCGGCCTTGGCAGGCTTGGCCACGCTGGGCCGCACCACGGCCGCCCGTGGGGAGGAGCGTTCGCGGGATCGGCTCTCCCTCGCCCTTATCGCCAGCGCTCTGTTCCTCGGGGCCTCGCTCATTATTCAGTCGGGGACGGGCCCTCAGCTTTGGGGCGTGCCGGTCCTGGGCCTCCTGGGCTACGTGGGGGCGGCTATTCTGGTAGGGTGGCTCCTTTGGGGCCTGCGATCTGGGAGCAGGTAAGCATGCGGC
>JAGGRX010000167.1 GCA_021159405.1 Candidatus Bipolaricaulota bacterium
GTCAAGCGCTTCCTTGAGCCCCACCGCGATGGCGGCCAGGTCCCGGCCCGCCAGGCCGCCGTAGGTGGGAAATCCCTCCACCAGGATCAGCCGTGCCCGACATCGCTCAAACAGCCCCCGGTCCCTGAGGGCGATGAACCCACCGATATTGGCAAGGCCATCCTTCTTGGCCGACATGAGGCACCCGTCGGCAAAGGAGAAGACCTGGCGGGCTATTTCCTCCGGGGTTTTGTCGGAAAAGCCGGGCTGCCGCTTGTGGATGAAGTAGGCGTTCTCTGCGTGCCGGGCGGCATCGAGGATGAGAGGGATCCCATGGCGGTGGGCGAGCTCGGCTACCTCACGCACATTGGCAAGCGATACGGGCTGCCCGGCGACGGTGTTGTTGGTGAGGGTGAGCATCACCAAGGGAATGCGGGCCCGCTCCTTGCGGAGCAGCTCCTCCAGGGCGTCGAGGTCCATGTTCCCCTTGAATGGAAGGTCGGCTTCTGGGTCGGCCGCCTCCGGCACCGGCAGGTCCCGGGGCTCGGCCCCCAGGGCCAGGATGTTGGCCCGGGTGGTATCGAAGTGCGTGTTGCTGGGCACGACGTCCCCGGGTTTGAGAACCGACGAGAAGAACACGTGCTCCGCTGCCCGTCCCTGGTGGGTGGGGAGGACGTAAGGCATGCCGGTGATGTCCTGCACCGTCTCGCGAAAGAGCTCAAAGGAACGGGCTCCGGCGTAGGACTCGTCCCCTTGCATCAGGGCTGCCCACTGGGCCTGGGACATAGCGCCGGTTCCGGAATCGGTGAGGAGGTCGATGTACACGTCCTCAGCACGCAGGTTGAATACGTTGTAGCCGGCTTCCTTGAGGAGCTTTTCTCTCTCCTTGCGGGAAGGGAGGCGAATCGGCTCCACCACCTTGATCTTGAACGGCTTCGGCCATCCGGATTCCATGGCCACCAATCTTACCGAACTTCCTTTTGCCCTTCAGTTTTTCTGCCACGGCGCTTCGAAACCCCACCAGGGGATCGATGGCCCCTTTGGATTTGCCGAGGGCATGCTTCCCGTATAACCTGCAAGGCGATATGGCGACGGATTTCGCCTCGGCACTTGAGAAGGGCGAGCTTGAGCTGCTTGTCTCCGCCTGGCAGCGGGGTGGGGAGGCGAGGAAGCGCGCGGTCTTGGCACTGGCGCGGGGGAGGCCGGAGAAATGGGCCGAGGGCCTCACAGGGAGTATCCCGGAGGCGAGGCGCCTTGCGGCTGCCGCCCTGGGGGCAAGCGAGGGAAGTCCGGAGCTGATCCTGGATCTCCTTCACGTTCTCGCGGCTGATCCCGATCCCCACACCCGCAATCTCGCGGCCCGGGCCGCAGGGCAGCAGCTTGCCCGCCGTTTCCCTGAGGTGTATCCCGTCTTGGGAACCTGGCGAGGGGACCCCGAGCCTTGGGTGCGGCGCGCCGTGCCCATCGCAGCCGCCACATGTGCTCACCCCCAGCACCTGGATTGGGCGGTCCCTCTCCTCAAGCTCATCGAACCCCTTCTCTCCGATCGAACCCCTGAAGTGAAAGGGATCTTAGGCCCCCGGGTCTTGGCCCACGAGCTGGCCGTGGCGTACCCGGACGACACGTTCGAGTACCTGACCTTTTGGTCCACATCCCACGACGAACAGGTCCTATGGCACGTGGCCATGGCCTTATCAGGCCCTTTGGCCGGCAGGCGCCCCCGCAAGGCGCTGATCCTGTTGCGAAAGCTGGCGCTCGATGAGCGACGCTACGTCAGGGGGGCGGTGGCCGCGGCCCTCAGGCGGCTTGGAAAAATCGCACCGGACCCGGTCCTCGCTGAGCTCAAGCGGTGGCTGGCCGATGAGGACAGAGCTCCCATCGCTCGCGCTGCGCTGAGGTCACTTCAGCCATGAGGATCGCCATCGTTTCAGCCCGGCTCGTCTCCATCGACGGCGTTTCCGTCGAGGCGGAGAAGTGGCGGGCGACTTTCCACAGGCTCGGCCACGAGGTCGTCCTGTGCGCCGGCACCTTCGGCGGCGACCCCCATGGACCCCACGTGCGCATCCCGGCCCTCGACCTCGCCGGTCCGGAAGTGGTGAAGCTCCCTGACATCCTGGCCCGAGCGGCCCCGTTCGACCCCGACCAGGAAGAGGAGGTACGCGAGCAGGCCAATCGCATCAAGGCCGCGCTCCTTTCCTTCATCGAGCGGGAACGCATTGACCTCGTGGACGTGGAAAACCTGATCAGCCTGCCCCTCAACCTTGCGGCCGGAATCGCCCTGGTGGAGATCATCCACGAGACCGAAATCCCCTTCATCTGCCGCCATCACGACTTTTACTGGGAGCGGGAGGAGCTTGCGAACTCCCGCCTGCGCGCGTATCTGGATAAAAACTTCCCGCCCCACGACGACGAGACCATCCACGTGGTCATAAACCGCCGCGCCCAGCGGGAGCTGCGTCTGCGCCACGGGATCCTGTCCACCCGCATCCCCAACGTCTTGGACCCGGCCATGGTGGGGACACAGGACGAGTTCAACGCCGACTTCAGGGAAAGCTTCGGCATCCCGGAGGATGCGCTCCTCTTCCTCCAGCCATCCCGGATCATCGAGCGCAAGTGCATTGAGGATTCGGTGCGGCTCGCCGCCGCGGTGCGAAAGCGCCTGAAGCGGCCGGTGTGGCTCCTCATCACCGGCCCTCCGGGAAACGGCCGGGAGGACGACCCTTACTGCCAGCGCATCCTGAGGCTGGCTGAGGAGCTTTCGGTCCCGGTGGTCCTGGGCTGGCGGCGGATCTTCATCCGGCGTGGGCGTGATGAGGAGGGCAAGATCTACTCCATTGCCGATGCCTATGCCCACGCCGACCTCGTCACCTTCCCCTCCCGTATTGAGGGGTTCGGGAACCCCGTGATCGAGGCCGCGGCCAATCACCTGCCGCTTTTAGTGCGCCACTACCCGGTGCTGGACGACATGTTGGACAAGGGCCTTAAATTCGTCCTCCTTGAAGACGGCCTCACCAACCAGGCCGTGAATCAAGTGGTTTCACTGCTCACGGATCGGGCTGCCCGGCGGGTGCTCTCTGAAAACGCGGCCCTCGTCCAGAAGTATTTTTCGCCCCTGACCCTGGAGATCCTCCTCTCCGAAGTGCTGGAGCGGGCGGAGGTGGCACCCCTCAAGCCCCCTTGATCCTCAAG
>JAGGRX010000017.1 GCA_021159405.1 Candidatus Bipolaricaulota bacterium
CGGTGGCCGCGATCGTGGTACTAGGGGAAGCGATCGATCCTGCTCAGCCGTTCGAGATCCACTACGGTGACGTGGCCATGGCATCCATGGCGGTGAACGTGACCTTAGCCCAAGCGTCCGCCGAGGTCCAGGCTCAAGCAGAGGCGAGCGCCCAGGCTACGGCACAAGCCCAAGCTGAAGCGAGCGTCGAGACCCAGGGGCTTGGGGCGGAGCCCTGCGCCCAGGCTCAGCCCTGCCCTTGCGATCCCTGCGCCTGGCTCTCTCAGTGGTGGAGTGGCTGCTGCCCCGAGGGCAGCTGTGACCCTTGTGACCCCTGTTCGGGCGGGCTCATCGTCCCGTTATTGCTCCTGCTTCTTCTAGGCCTGTGATCAGGGCTTCGGTCGCTGGGCCCATGATCTCCGGGACGTAGCCCCCTTCGAGCACGCAGAAGGTGGGGAGCGAAAGCTCGCCCAGCATGTAACCGATGTCGTAGAAGGCTTCGACCTCAAGGCCTAGGGAGGCCAAAGGGTCGTCTTTGTAGGTATCGAAGCCCACCGAGATCGCGAGCTGCTCGTAGTCTTTTCCTGCTGCCTCAAGGGCTTTTTCCAGCGTCTCAAGGTAAAGCTGCCCTCCGCATCGGGGTGGAAGCGGGAAGTTGAGGCAGTTCCCCTGCGACTGATGCCCAGTTCCTGGGTAGTTATACATTCGATGTAGTGACACGTACGTGACCTTTTCATCGCCGAAGAAGATGGCCTGGGTGCCGTTCCCGTGGTGGCCATCGATGTCCACGATGAGGGTCTTGAGGCCCGAGAGCTTTACGGCGATGGCGATGTTGTTGTAGTAGCAGAAGCCCCCCAGGAAGGCCGGTCCGGCATGGTGTCCGGGGGGGCGCATGAGGGAAAAACCGAGCCGCCTTTGGGCCAGAATAGCTCCGCCGGCAGAAAGCCGGGCATAGTAGTCGATCCCATCGTAGGCCGGACAATCCGGATCATAGAAATCCCCAGTTTCCACACGCCTTACGAGCTCTTCGGTGTGCACCGACAGTATCTCGTCCCGGCTGGCGGGCTCCGGTTCAAGGAACCTGTATCCCAGCCGAGACAGGTAATGCTGAGCGATGCGGAGGCGAGCCGGCCCTTCCGGGTGCCCCACCTGGTGGTATTCCAGGCACCGTTCGCTGAAAATGATGTCCATGGCTCAGGATTATCCGAAGTTCAAGGCGGACCCGCAACGGATCGTCCTTGCCTCGAGCTCCCCTCGCCGGGCGATGCTCCTTAAGCTGATCACAGAAAAGTTCGAGCAGGTCCCTCCCCACGTGGACGAGGGGAACCCCAAAAGACCGGAGGACCTCCTCCTTGCCGCCAGGGCCAAGGCCCACGCCGTGGGGGAGAAGGTGAAAAAGGCCATCGTGATCGCCGCCGACACCGGCGTGTTCGTCGCCGGCCAACACCTGGGGAAGCCCAGGGACCTTGACGAGGCCCGGAGGATGCTGGCTGCACTTTCCGGAAGACAACACACCGTGGTCACCGGGGTGTGCGTGCTTTCCCCCACCGGGGTGGAGGAAGAGCTCGTCAGCACCCGGGTGAAGTTCTTCCCGCTCACACGCAAGGAGATCGACTGGTACCTGGGCTCCGAAGAGGTGCTGGACAAGGCCGGGGCTTACGGGATCCAGGGGCGGGCGGCGGCCTTCGTCGAACGCATCGAGGGGGATTTTTTCAACGTCATGGGTTTTCCGGTGTCCACTGTATACCGCCTGCTAAGACGGGCTGGCTGGCGTCCGGACGCCCCCTGAAGCTTTTCACGTGGAGGTGAATGGAGTGGAAGAAAACCGCATGCTTAAGATCGACCTGGAAGAGCTCATTGCGGCTATGGAGGACGCAAGACGTGAGTACAACGAGTATTTCCTTGACCGCAAGACGGGCGAGGTGGTAGCGGTTCCGGAGGAACTCCTGCGGGCGGCACAGTACGAGGACTGGGAAGAAAGAAAGCAGGATCTCCCGGAATGGGAGCATGCCTTGGCCAAGGTGGTCGAGGAGATCGTCCTTGGGGAGGATCCGCGCTGGATCCACATCCCATCCATCCCCACGCATGAGGTCTACCAGCTCATGGTGGAGTTCGCCGAGTCCGTCGAGGACCGGCACCTGGGTGAGCTCCTCGAGGTCGCCTTGGACGGACCGGGGGCGTTCCGCAGGTTCAAGGATGTGCTTGCCCGCTATCCAGATCAACTAGATCGCTGGTATGCGTTCAAACGTTCTTATTTTGAGCGCGAGATAGCGGACTGGCTGGAGAGCCTTGGGATCGCCTGGGAAGCCAAACCCTGAGTCCCGAGGGGTTGGCCTGATCTTCCCATATCACTCCATGATTCCACCGGTTTTCCCCAAGGGAAGGTGACATGCATTACATTCAATTCGAGCTACCAGATTACCTCCACCGGATAGCGGGCGATCTGAGCATCGGAGGTGAGGATGGGGAGCTTTTCTAGCTGTGCTTGAGCGATGATCAGCCGATCGAAGGGGTCCCGATGGTAGGGAGGTAGGGAATACACGTGGAGGGCGTGACCCATCGTTACCGGCAGGGCTTCAATGGCGTTCAGGGAGAGCTGCTGGGGGATGAAGCGCTCCGGGTGATCCGGCAGCTCCAGCCTGCCCAGCGCTGCCTTGATCGCCATCTCCCAGCCGCTGGCCGCGCTCAGAAAGAGCCTGTTCCCCCCGTCCCCAATCACGCTTCTAGCCCGCGCGGACAGGCGCGGATCGTCCGTGATCCACCACAAGAACACGTGGGTGTCAAGTAGAACCCTCATCCCTCGAATTCCGCCAGGACTTCCCGGGGTAGGGGGGCGTCGAAATCCGAGCGTATGAGCACCCGTCCCTTGGCGGACCCAGGGAGCCGCCGGGGGGGGCGTTTCTCGTAGGGGATCAGCCGGGCGATGGGTTTTCCCGCTTTGGCGATGATGATCTCCTCCCCCGCTTCCACCCGGGCGAGCAGCCTTGACAGGTGTGTCTTCGCTTCATGGACGTTCACCTGCATTCGAGCCTCCTCACGCTAGATTAAACTAAGCCTTCGACCAAGTCAAAAAAGATGATGACTCCCCGAGGCCGGCTTCCAGTTTGTACAAACCGCCCGTGATAAGGTGGCGAGCAGCCCTCTAGTGAGTTTTCCGGTGGTGGCTTCGGCGTCCGCCCCTTCG
>JAGGRX010000063.1 GCA_021159405.1 Candidatus Bipolaricaulota bacterium
AATCGAACGTCCTCCCCTTGGGCCCCGCCAATACCAACGCCCCGCTCGGGGCGTAATCTCCAAGATTCCTTTCGGACAAGCACCATCGGCTGTATGCGCCTGTTAGGCACGGTTATATGTGTTTTCCCAAGGGGGAAGGCATGGCATACGAGCGTGAAGCAGCGATTTTGAAGGTGACAAGCGAAGTTTTAGGTGCGGCGAGGGAGTTCCTCGTATGTGAGGGATTTGTGGAACTTCTCCCGGTGATCCTGGCTCCGGTCACGGATCCGCTACGGCACAACACCGATCGCGCCATAATCCAGGCCTATGGCGAAAGGTGGCACCTCACCCGCAGCATGATCTTCCACAAACAGGCTGCGGTTCGAGTTTGCGACAAGATCTTTTCCTTCTCGCCGAACATCCGGTTGGAGCCACCTGAGCGGGGGCAAACCGGCCGGCACTTGTTCGAGTTCGTCCAGCTTGATTTGGAGGTACGCAACGCCACCCGTGATGACGTGATGGATCTGGGAGAGCGCCTGCTACTTCACATCATGGAGAAGGTCCGAGAAAGATGCCGCAAAGAGCTTGAGTTCCTAGGACGGAAGCTGCCCAGCTTTAGGGCTCCCTTCCCCAGAATAACCTACACAGAAGCAAGACACCGCTACGGAGAGGACTTCGAGGAGCGGCTCTCCGCCGAGATGGAAACGCCTATTTGGATTGTAGACTTCCCCATAGAAGTGCGGGAGTTCTACGATCGAGAAGATCCGACTCGGCCGGGGGTGCTGCTCGACATGGATCTCCTCTATCCCCAAGGGTACGGGGAGGCGCTCTCTGGGGGGGAGCGTGAGCACAGGCAAGACCGGATCCTAAGTCGCATAAAGTTTCAGGGGCTTGACCCGGAGGCCTATGCTTCGCTCCTCTCCCTGGCAGGGGAAGGGATCCCGCCTTCGGCGGGCTTTGGGATCGGGATCGAAAGGCTGGTCAGGTTCCTGGCTGGGCTTCGGCACGTGGCGGAAACACGCCTTTTCCCCCGGGTGCCCGGCGTACCCGCAGTGCTGTGAGGCAAAAGGCGAAGAAGGGCCGGGGCACACGATGCCCCGGCCGCCCCTAACTTTTGCGGAAGCGCGACTGAACGGCGAGCGCCCGCTCCACCGCCGCAGAGGGAGCAAGGCCCCGCTCCACCAGGATCTCCCCCAGGGGCCTCTTCTCCTCGCTTTCCTGTTGGTAGGCCAGCCCTTGCTCGATCTGCCGTGTACTTATGACCCCCATGTCCACCAAGATCTCGCCGAGGCGCTTGTCCCGCTCAAAATACTCCTCCAATATGGAGAGGATGACGGCCGAACGCGACTTGCGCTCCCGGCGGGCCACCTGGTCCACAAGATCTATCAGGTACTGGTCCTCATCGCTATAATAAATGGTTGTCTGCACTTCCTTCCCTCCCTTCAAAGAGCATTCACACTACAAACTAGCACTTTCCAGGACCAATGTCAAGGAAAGGGGGTGTAAGAGCTTCGGGGGCATTGCGACCAAAAGCTGTTGAAACCTTCGTCCATCCGGCGTGTATATGCGGTGGAGGTGACAGGGATGAGAAAGTGGGCGATCTTGGCGGTGGTAATTGCCATAGGGGTGGCGGGTTGGGCACAGGGTGGAGTTTCCCCATTGGGCTTGGTTCCCGTACCCAACTCCGGGCTCTCGGTTTCCATCTGGCCCGAGCGGCCGCAGTATCGGGTTGGCGAGCCGGCGAAGATATATTTCTATGTGTCGCACCCTGCTTATGTGTACATATTCGACATCGACGCCGCCGGAGTGGTGAGACAGATCTTCCCCAACGCCTATTCTGCTGGCGCCTACGTTGGCGCAGGCACGCATGTGCTGCCTGATAAACCCAGCTACCAGCTGCGCATCACCCCACCTGAGGGCACAGAGACCCTGCAGATCATCGCCAGCACTACGCCCCTGGCCTTCCCCACCGGGGATCCCTCTAACCCGTTCCCCCTAATTGGGAGAGGTCTTGAGCAGGGGAGAGCACACGTGTTAGGTCTTGTCCCCGAGCCCGGTTGCTACGCCACGGCCTGGACGACCTTCACCGTGCTCCCCAGGGAGACCTACGGGGCCTGGCCTTGTCCCCCATGCTGGGGCATGGGGCCGTGTCCTCCGTGTTTCGGTACCGTGATCATCCCCCCTGGGGCGGGATGGTTCTGCGATTCAGAGGGAAATTGGCACCTGTTCATAGGAGAATGCCCGCCACAGGCTGGCTGGTGCTGGTACCTTGGTCCGGACGGGCATTGGCACCTGAAGTTCAGGATCTGTATTGGAAACTGCAATTAGGGCGCCCTTCAGTCGCGGCATGCCTTGAGGAGCTCCTTCAGCGCCGTTCTCCAGGACGCTAGGTACTGTTCGATACTGGCGACGAGGAGGCCTCCTGCAGGCCGAGCCACGTGCAGGGTGACAAGCCACCTGTCCGGTGGTCGATGAAGGCGTGTCAGCTCCACCCCTGGTGGACAGACGGCTTCGGAATCAAAGGGTGGGATCTCAGGGGCGGGGACAAGGTCCTCGCCCCTAAGTCGCCATAGGAGGTGTGGGGTGTCTCCCTGGGGCCGACGGCAGGCGAGGAGCAACGCCTGGATGAACTCCTCCAGGGTGTCGGCCCCGCAACGCTTGATCTCGCCTGCGGCCTTCCAAGGCGGTCCCGGCGGTCCACTGGGGAAGAGCCGGATATAAGCAGGGGGGAAATAGGGAGCCAAGGCATGGGCCCTTTTCCACCTCCTGCCTTGCCTAAGCCAGAGAGCCATCTCCACCAAGATTTTAGTGCCCCTATTGCATCCACGGCCACCACGCAGTCACAAAAACGGCCACCACTGCAGCGCATGTCAGTCAGGGGGGACGGTGAACTCCCACAGGGCTTTTTGCAACCTGGTCTTTAACGGCCGGCTGGGGAAGCTTGGAGCCTTCGCCTGGCCCGGGAAACATCGGCATCGTCGCCTGTTATCATGATCGTGGCGCGGACCTATGGCAGGGAAAGCCTTCGACCGTTTAGGGTGGGCCA
>JAGGRX010000145.1 GCA_021159405.1 Candidatus Bipolaricaulota bacterium
GTGGTGATGGCGGCGGGGGTGGGGTCCCGCTACGGCGGCCCTAAACAGCTTGAGCCAATCGGCCCCCACGGGGAGACCTTCAGCGACTATTCCGTCTACGATGCCCTGAAAGCCGGTTTCGAAAAGGCGGTGTTCATCCTCAGCCAGGAGGTCGAGGAGGCGTTCCGAAACCTCGTGGGAAAGCGTATCGAGCGCCGCTGCGAGACGGAGTACGTCATCCAGCGGCTCGAGGACCTGCCCCCGGGCTTCACGGTGCCGAAAGGGCGCAAAAAACCCTGGGGCACGGCCCACGCGATCTTATGCTGCAAGGATGTCGTTGATACCCCCTTCGCTGTGGTAAATGCCGATGACTTCTACGGACGAGGGGCCTTTGTGGCCATGGCCCGCTGCCTCAGGGAACTGGGAGAAGAGGACCCCTTGCAAGGGTGTCTCGTGGCTTACCGGGTCGAAAAAACCCTGAGCAAACACGGGCCGGTAACCCGGGGGATCTGCGAGGTGGACGAGGGTGGCTATCTCGTTCGGATCGAGGAGCGGCGGGGAGTGCAAAGGGTGGGGGAAAGGATCGTTGCCCGCGACAACGGGGAAGAAATAGGAATTCCATCGGGGACCCCTGTTTCCATGAATATGTGGGGGTTCACACCGGCCATCTTCCCCGAGCTTGCGGCCCGGTTCCCGCGCTTCCTCGAAGACCACAGGGACGATATTGAAACGGCGGAGTTCCTCCTCCCGGAGGTGGTAGGGGAGCTGGTGCGAGAGGGGCTCATGCGGGTGTGGGTCCTTCCAACCGATGAGCAGTGGTTCGGGATCACCTACCGCGAGGACCGGGAGGAGGCGAGGAAAAGGGTTCAAGAGCTCATCGCCTGGGGGCTTTATCCGGAGAGGCTGTGGGGAGAGGGGGGAGCAGGATGAACCGCCACGCGATGGAGAAGCTCCACGCCTGGATGGAGGAACGGGGGTTCCCCCACTTCACCGTTCTCCGCCCTGAGAACTTCGCTTGGCTCACTGGAGGCGGAGACAACACCGTGGTGGCCGGGGAGGGGGTGGCCTGGCTGGAAGTGGTGGAGGGAAAGGTGAAGCTCCATACCTCCCGCATCGAGGAGGGGCGCCTGGTGGCGGAGGAGGTCACTGGGATCGATGAGGTGGTCGCTTACCCCTGGTATGCAGTGCCCGAACCCGGGCGACCCAGCGACCTAGAACACGACCTCACCCCCTTGAGGCTCGCCCTCTCCCCCGAGGAGCAGGAGCGCTTTCGGGCCTTGGGCCGGGACGCGGCACAGGCCCTGGGGGAGGTTGTACGGGCCGCCCGGCCCCAGTGGACGGAGCGAGAGCTTGCCGGCGAGGTGGCCGCTGCCCTGTACGCCCGGGGCATCCAGCCGGTGGTGTTGCTCGTGGCCGGGGAGGAGCGCATCTTCAAGTGGCGCCATCCCCTGCCCAAGGATCGTCCCTTGGGGAGGCTCTTCATGGCGGTGATCTGTGGCCGCAGGGAGGGGCTCATCGCAAACCTCACCCGGCTCCGCTCCTTCGGTCATCCTGAGGCCGAAGGACTTTACAACAAGGTCCTCCTCGTGGAGGCGGCCGCCCTGGACGCCACCCGGCCCGGGGCCACTTTGGGAGAGGTCCTTTCAGCCATCCAAGGGGCCTACCGGGCGATCGGAAGGCCAGAGGCCTTCGAGGAGCACCACCAGGGGGGCATCGCCGGGTACCGGCCGCGGGAGGTCCTCGCCACCCCGGGCGATGGGACCAGGCTCGATGTGGGCATGGCGGTGGCTTGGAACCCCTCCCTCCCCGGGGCCAAGGCCGAGGACACCTTCCTCATCACCCGCGATGGTTTGGAGAACTTGACCTTCGATCCCAACTGGCCCACGGTGGAGGTTGAGGGGCGCAGACGCCCGGATCTCCTCCTCTCATGAAGCACCCCAAGGCCGCCGAGCTTCTTAAGGAAAAGTTCGGCCCCGGACCGGCCCCGGTGGTGGCCCGGGCCCCCGGGCGGGTGAACCTGATCGGGGAGCACACGGACTACAACCAGGGATACGTCCTCCCCTTTGCCATCGATCGCTGTACCGAGATCGCCCTTCGCCCCAGGGAGGACCTGCGGGTGCGCGCCTACGCCGCCTCCTTCGATGAGTTTTTCTCCGCTGAGCTCGCCCCAGAGAAACTCAAGCCACAAGGGGGATGGCCGGATTACCTGTTGGGCATACTGCACGAGCTTTTCGCCTACATAGATTTCCCTTACGGGTTTGAGGCAGCCATCGTGGGGGACGTCCCTTTGGGGGCAGGGCTTTCCAGCTCCGCTTCTTTAGAAGTGGCCTTGGCTGTAGGGCTTGCCCGGCTGTATGGACTTGAGCTTCCCGGGCTTGAGCTCGTGCGGCTTTGCCAGCGGGCGGAAAGCGGCTTCGTCGGCATGCCCTGCGGGATCATGGACCAGTACGCGGTCTACTTTGCAGAGCCCGATCGAGCGCTGCTCCTCGATACCCGCACGCTGGAGCACCGATCGGTTCCACTTGAACTCCCGGGCGTGGCGTTCCTGGTGATCGACAGTGCCGTGCGCCGGGCACTTTCGAGCTCCGGATACGCCGAGCGCCGGCGCGAATGCGAGGAGGCCACACACTGGCTCACGGAAAGGTTCCCCGAAAGAAAAATCGCCTCCCTCCGGGACGTGGACGAGGGGATGCTGGAGGCGGTCTCTTCGAAGATGCCCGAGCGGCTTTGGCGGCGGGCGAAACACGTGGTGGAGGAGAACGCCCGGGTGCTTGCAGCCGCACGCGCCCTGGAGAAAGGGGATGCGGAAACGGTGGGACGGCTCCTTTCCGCCTCGCATAGGTCACTGCGGGATCTATTTGAAGTAAGCACCCCGGAGCTGGACTTCCTGGTGGACTGGGGCCTTGAGCACGGGGCGCTGGGGGCACGGCTGGTG
>JAGGRX010000081.1 GCA_021159405.1 Candidatus Bipolaricaulota bacterium
TCTCGCGGCGCACGGTCAGCGCGTGTCGCCGGGAGATGAGGATATCTTCCGTCGTATACCAGAAATAGCAACCACATGTATCCGCCTAGGCAAGTCCGCTTCTCCTTCCACTATCCGCTGAACATGGCTGCGGTGAAGGCCAATGCGCCGGAAGCCCCTGGGGTGTATGAGATATCCTTGGCTGAGACGAAGATCGACTATCCTTTGTGCCCAAGCGGGGTGGTGTACATCGGCAGCGCAAAGAACATCAGGAAGCGACTTAGAGATTACCTGCGACCGGGTTCGAGGTACGGCGATTTGGAGACCTTCGATAGCTATGGAGCCGTTTTGGGGTATAAACATAGAGGCGTCAGAGCCGAAGAAAAAAGGCTTTGCCAATGTTTCACCCTGGCTCACGGGTCGTTGCCGCGTTGCAATCGGATAAGACCGTGACGAGGAGGGGAAATGGACAAAAGAGCGGTGCGCAAAGGAGGGAAGCGCAGTCCGTCCAGGGAAGAGCTTCGGGCCAGTTATCGCTTTCTGAAAAGCATCTTGGATAGCATGCTCGATGTCGTCATCGTGACCAACCCGGATGGCACCATCCGCACGGTGAACCACGCCGCCCTTGAGCTTTTGGGCTATTCCGAAAAGGAGCTTCTTGGCCAGCCGGTTGGCACAATTTTTGAAGAAGAGAAAACTTTCTTCAAGGGTACCGGACTTGCAAAGTTGGTGCGCGAGGGAGTGGCGCGAAACGTGGAGCTTGTGCTCCTTTCCAAATCGGGCGAGCGGATTCCGGTCGTCTTCAACGGCTCGGTCATCCGGGAGGAGGATGGGAGCCTGGCCGCCGTGGTGGGTGTGGCCAGGGACATCCGCGAGCGCAAGCGGGCGGAGGAGGCGCTGCGCGAGTCCGAAGCGCGGTTTCGGATGGTCACCGAAGAAGCCCTAACCGGCGTGTATATCGTCCGGGAGGATGGAAAGTTCCAGTATGTCAACCCCGCTCTGGCAAGGATTTTCGGCTACACCCCTCAGGAGCTCGTGGGTAAGCTGGGGCCGTTGGACCTCACCCATCCCCAAGACCGCCCGTTGGTTGAGGAAAAGATGCGCAAACGCCTGAAGGGGGAAGTGAGGTCAGTTCACTACACTTTCCGTGGGCTGTGTAAAGACGGAAAGGTGATCCACTGTGAGGCGCTAGGGCGGCACATCGAATACCAGGGCCGCCCGGCCATCATGGGCAACCTCTTGGACATCACAGAGAGGGTACAAGCAGAAGAAGCACTACGGGAGTCCGAAGCCCGGTATCGTACCCTGGTCGAAAACGCCAACGAGGGCATCGTGGTGATACAGGATGGTCTGATAAAGTTCGCTAATCCGAAGTTTTACGAACTCTCCGGATGTACTGAATCCGACCTTGCTTGCAAGCACTTCACAGAGTTCTTGCACCCCGAGGAACGTGCGGCCGCGTTGGAAGGCTACCAAAAGTGGATGAAGGGAGAGACAGCTCCGTCGGTTTACACCTTCCGGGCAATCGACAAACAGGGGAAGGTCAGATGGGTAGAGAGCAAGCTAGTCTTGATCACCTGGGAAGGAAAGCCAGCTGTCCTAAATTTCCTGAGTGACGTTACCGATCGGGTGCAAGCCCAGGAAGAGCGGCGGCGCAACTTCGAACGATTGCGGAAGCTGCTGGAAGAGACGGTGGCCAGCCTGGCCGCCACGGTCGAGCTCAAGGATCCCTACACCGCCGGGCACCAGCGGCGTGTTTCCCAGCTCGCCTGTGCCATTGCTAAGGAGCTAGGGCTATCTAAGGAACGGATAGAGGGCCTGCGCCTGGCCGCAGTTGTCCACGACATCGGCAAGATGGCCGTGCCGGCTGAGATCCTAAGCAAGCCAGGGCATCTGAATAAACTTGAGTTCGACATGGTGAAGCACCATCCCACCGCGGGATATGAGCTATTGAAGCACATCGAGTTTCCCTGGCCGGTGGCAGAGATCGTCCTCCAGCATCATGAGCGGCTGGACGGCTCGGGCTACCCCCAAGGGCTAAAGGGGGAGGAGATCCTCCTCGAGGCGCGGATCCTCGCCGTCGCGGACGTAGTGGAGGCGATGTCCTCCCACCGTCCATATCGAGCGGCCCTCGGGATCGAGAAGGCCCTGGAGGAGATCGAGCAGGGCAAGGGCACCCGTTACGATCCCCAGGTGGTAGATGCCTGCGTGCGGTTGTTCAAGGAAAAGGGCTTCACCTTCGCTGCCAGATAGCGGGGCCTGCGCCCCTGGGACGGAACCGCTTTTGCCCCTGTTTTCAGCTAACGTTATCTTCTGGCGGCGGTGCCAGGCGGACTTGGACACCAAAAGCGCCCTCAGACACCCGTTCAGCCGTACTTCCCCTGGTGCTCCTTCACCAAAATGGTCCCGTTTCAGGGGCGCACTTCAAAGGGGGTCATCGGCAAGGCTAAACCAGCCTGGGGGGCTCTTCCCGGGTTCGACCTGGTCCCAGGATGTGGATCACCCGCACGCCCAAGGAGACGAGATGGGCGGCGATGAATCGCCGGTGGCATCCCTCGGGAGCCCGTTCAGCACACATGATGGCCACCCGTCCATCCTCGGCCAAGGAGAGAAGCCTTTCTATCCCTGCCCGGAAGGCCTGGGATCGCATGTGGGCCTCATAGCCCCCTCGGCGATAGCCACCCAGCTCTTCCCCCAGCCACTCGTATCGGATCCCTGCTTGCGCAAGCCCCCGAGCTAGGGATTCTTTCGTGAATTGAGGATGCTTCTTGGAGGTGGGGAAGCGCCTCACATCCACAACGACATCGATCCCGTGCTC
>JAGGRX010000166.1 GCA_021159405.1 Candidatus Bipolaricaulota bacterium
CCCCCAGTCCTGAGCATCCGTTTGGCACGGCAGAGGGACAATACGATATCTTCTATGGTTGCGTTTGGGGAACGCGAACTGCTTGGTACGTGTCCACGATTGTGGTCGGTCTTTCGGCCCTGATCGGCATCACGATTGGGGCAGTGTCGGCGTTCTATGGCGGTTGGTTTGACGAGGTTGTCATGCGGATAACCGACATCTTCTATGCCTTCCCCTTCTTGGTCGCGGCAATGACCCTCACGTCGATCCTGGGCCGGGGTGTGACCAATGCCATGATCGCGTTGGTTGCTTTTGGATGGATGGGATACGCCCGGCTGATACGAGGAGAAGTGCTTAGGCTCAAGGAGATGGACTACATTCAAGCGGCGCGGGCGTTGGGTGCTCCGACCAGCCGACTGATCGTGCGTCACATCCTGCCAAACGCCATTTGGCCGGTGTTCGTCCAGGCCACGATGAACATGGGATCCATCGTGATCACCTTCGCGAGCCTGAGCTTCCTGGGGGTAGGTGCCCCGCGGGGGTATGCCGACTGGGGCCAGATGATAAGCTATGCCAGAAACTGGATCATAGGTTTGCATGGCAATCCGCTGGCGTATTGGTATACCGTAGTGTATCCTGGAGCGGCCATCACCCTGTTTTGCCTCGCCTGGAACCTCGTGGGGGATGCCCTGCGGGATATACTCGATCCCAGGCTGCGGGGGCGAATCTCGGTCTGATCTTGTCTTTTCCTGAGCAAGGGGGCTTCATGGCCCGACAGGGAAGCCTGTGGACGGTTCTAGTATACCTGGCGCTGCTCCTGTTCGTGGCCACCACCTCGCTTTTCTTAGCCCGGTATATAGTGAGTCGCCCTTGGACCGCCCGCGAACGGGCGCAGGCGATATGCATGCTTGACCGCATCTATGTCATCGGTGGAACCACAGAGGCACAAGGCCTGGTGGATGATGTCTTGGAGATAGACCCCATAAGAAGGCGCTTACGGAAGGTAGGAAGGATACCACCCCCTCGGCTGGGGGCAAGGGCCACCGGATGGGAAAACCGGGTTTACCTCCTTGGGGGGTTGGCCGGCGATCGCTATCTTGACCAAATTGTGGCCTTCGACCCCATCAGTTCGGAAAGCCGGGTGGTGGGGCGCCTGCCCTCCCCCCGGGCCTATGGCGGGGCCACATCTTGGCAGGGGACCTTGTATTACGTGGGAGGTTGGGATGGGGAGCACCGGCTTGATGAGATCATCGCCTTTGATACCAGGACGGGGAGTGTGAAGTTGATAGGGAGGCTCCCCAGCCCCCGGGAATTCCCTGCGGTCGTTGCAGTTAACGGCCGGCTTTACATCATCGGCGGCGAGGGGGAAGAGGGAAGACTGGATGAGATCGTGGAGTTCGACCTAGAAAGCAGAGAGATCTTGCGAATTGGAAAGCTACCCAGCCCCAGGTCTAGGTGTGGAGCCACCGTGCTGGAAGGCGCGGTTTACGTAGCCGGCGGTTGGGGAGGCAGGCCCCTTGATGAGCTGCTCGTGATCTATACCTCCTCTGATCAATTGGAGGCTGCACATATAGGAAAGCTTCCCCTTCCCATGGCGGATCCGGCCCTGGTGGCCTTAAGAGGGAAACTTTACGTTATCGGTGGTGAGGATCCTGAGCTGAAGAGGCAGATCGGTGTGTTCGAGCTCGACCCACTCACCGGGGTCGGCGAGAACCTTCGCATGCGGAGTTTCCTGTGGTGGTGAGCTTCGCTCAGCAGGCGGGTCTTTTCGACCGGCAAGGACTCGTTCTAGGATGCGGTTGAGCTTTGTGAAGGGGCTCTCTCTCCCGGGATCTAGGGGGGTGACGAGCACGGTGTAAAGGCCGGCCAGGTTCCCTCCCAATACATCGGTGAACAGTTGATCCCCGATTATGGCCGTCTCCTCCGGGCGGACCTTGAGTACCCACAGGGCCCGCTTGAATCCCCTGGGTAGGGGTTTTCTGGCGGGCCAGATCACCGGAACCCCAATCTCTTCAAAGAACGCAAGCACCTCCGGACGCAGGGAAAGGCGACCGTTTGAGAGCACCGCCACTCGGAACCCCTGGGTGATCAGCTCCTTCAAAAGCTTTCGGACGCGGGCATCCGGAGGGCCGGCCCGCCACAGGCACAGGGTGTTATCGAGGTCGAAGATGAGCGCCCTGATCCCTCGCCGCCGCAGCGCTTCGTAGTCGACATGGTGAATGGACGGAGCATAGCTACGGGGATGAAAGATATTCATTCCTCAACACGGATCTCCCCTATCGGCACGTATCTTGCGGCCCGAGAAAGAAGTGCAAGCACGTCCTCCACTCCTTGGGGGGAGACGTAAAGCTTGTAAAACTTGCGGCCCTTTTCCACCCGATACTCGCGCCTGACGTTGGCCAGGCCGTCGGTGGCCATGAAAACTCCGTCGATGAAGTGGAGGGCCCTATCGGTCGTCTCCACCCAGATCACTGTGGCATCCGAGGGAGGGCTCAGCCCCAGCCCTGAGAAGCGACCGTTCATTCGCCATCCTCCAACCGTTTTAGGTGTCGCCTGAGTGCAAGCTCCGGCTCCACCCCCCAGCGATGGGCCAGGACACAGATGGAGTACAAAAGTTTTCCGATCTCCTCCTCGGGGCGGGCGGGCACCTTTTCAGGGGATGGGATATGGG
>JAGGRX010000041.1 GCA_021159405.1 Candidatus Bipolaricaulota bacterium
CTCCGGAGAAGCCCCGTCCCAGGCCACCACCAAAAGCTCACACGTTCCCATAACGGAGCCAATAGGTCTGGAAGTAGTTCCGGGCATGTCGTATCAGATAACGCAGCGTCCCCGGACCGGCAAAACTGCGGGTGGAGGTAGCGACTAGAAGATCAGGCATGAACACTACCTTTCCCATCTTAAGGAGCTTGACCGCAAGTCGGATGTCTTCTCCCTCGTGGGGAAGTGTGTTTCGCCACATGAAGCCGCCCACCTCCAAAAATATTCGTTTCCTCACGGCGAAGTTAGCGCCGCAGAAGATGGGCCGTTTGAGCGCGTGGTTGAGCCGCTGCCAGTGTATGAAAAACCGTTCGGCCATCTTAAAGGCAAGCCCATCTCCGATTAGGCTAAGTCCCCCGTAAGTCCCTACCACTTGGGGATTGCGGAAGGGGCCCACCAGGCGTCCAAGCCAATCCGGGGGAGGAATGGAGTCGGCCTCCGTGGAAGCAACGATATGCCCGGACGCCGCCTCAAAGCCCGCTTGCCGAGCCCGGGCCGAGCCTGGCTCGTCAACTCGGATCACCAAAGCGTCATAAGCCTTCGCCACCTCAGCAGTGGCGTCGGTGGAAGCCGAATCCACCACGATGAGCTCGAATTCCTTGAGATCCTGGCGACGTAGGGCCTCAAGCGTGGCAGACAGCGTCGCCTCTTCATTATGTGCAGGAACCACAACTGAGATCTTAGCCATTGGCCACAATCTAACCAATGGATGTTTGTTCCTCAACGGTCTGAAACTAAAGTTTTGGCGCAAAGCATGGTGGACCGCATGGCCCCCCTTATGCCGCCTGGCGTACCCTTACTCCTCTGAAACCGTGCAGAGAAATGAGGGATATAAAATTATAACAAGCTGGGGGAGCAGCGTCCGGATCAAAATCTGTTTGCCTGGGCTAAGAAAGCTTAAGAAATGGTAGTGGGACGGCGTCAGCAGTACAGCCTGTACCGGCCGCACAGTTCCCGGGGTATCTGCCGAGTATGCAGCCCGGGTTGCCTTGGGTTTAGGGAGGGAGTACAAACGGTAGCAGTCGTAGGTAATCCTTTCACTTAAGTTGGCGAGATAATCATGAGCAATAAGATTTGCATTTTGGGTGCTGGCATCACTGGCCTCGCTGCAGGAATGGCTTCCGGATTGCCAGTTTATGAAGCAGAGGGATTTCCTGGTGGAATCTGCTCTTCTTATTACCTGCGCCCCTATGATAGCAAGCGCCTCCACGCAGCTCCAAAAGACGAGGGGGCTTACAGGTTTGAAATCGGCGGGGGTCACTGGATTCATGGCGGAGATCCACTTGTGTTGCGTCTCATCCGCTCCCTTGCGCCTGTCAAATCTTATACGCGTGAATCGGCGGTATACCTGCCACACCGTGACCTTCTTGTCCCCTATCCTATTCAGAACCACTTACGCTACCTTGGTTATAAAGTAGCTACCCAGGTTCTCGGCGAGATGGTGGAACTGGCAAAGTTTAACCCCCCTGTAACCACGATGGCAGACTGGCTGTATGCGAATTTCGGTCCCACGTTGTGTGAGCTTTTCTTCGCTCCTTTCCATGAGATGTATACAACGGGCCTTTGGAGAAAAATTGCTCCACAGGATACCTATAAATCGCCTGTAAACCTTTCTTTTGCTATTCAAGGAGCCTTTAGCGAAGCTCCATCTGTAGGTTATAACGTTAATTTCGTTTATCCTATTGGGGGGCTCGATACACTTGCCCAACAGATGGCTTCAAGATGCGATATTCGGTATGGCAAAAGAGTAGCTGAGATTGATGTAAGAGAGAAGGCCTTATATTTCAAGGATGGATCATCAACTCAATATAAAGCCTTGCTTTCCACACTTCCTCTAAATAGGATGATGGAAATAACAGGTTTAACAATCGAGGAGAAGCCAGACCCCTTTACCTCAGTACTTGTGATTAACCTTGGTGCAATCAAAGGTCACAGATGTCCGAAGGAACACTGGGTTTATATTCCCCAAAGTAGAAGCGGTTTCCATAGAGTCGGGTTTTACAGTAACGTCGATGTTTCTTTTTTGCCGATGTCTGCACGTAAAGACAGGGACTGTGTGAGCATTTATGTGGAGAAAGCCTATCCCGGAGGACAAAGGCCAAAGGAGGATGAAATTAGAACCTTGTGCAATGACGTAGTTAAAGAGCTTCAGGAATGGGGATGGATTCGCGAAGCAGAAGTTGTAGATCCAACGTGGATTGATGTTGCATATACCTGGTCTTGGCCTGGTTCAAACTGGAGAAGAAAGGCTTTGCAAATCCTTGAAGAGCATAATATATACCAAGTAGGCCGCTTTGCCCGTTGGGTGTGTCAGGGTATTTCCCAATCGATACATGATGGATTGATGGCTGGGGCAGCCGTTAAGGATGAGAAGGGGGAGTAAGCCAAGACCGTGACGAAGTTGCGGTTAGTCACCCGTTCTTACTGTGGAGCATGTTGGCGGGAATGCTTTTTTATATGCGCTCGATGTGATGCTTCAGGAACAGAGGCTACCGATGGTTAAGGCAAACCTCGGGGATTTGCTAACCCATCTTTTCGAGCTGCGCGGTCTCCAGTACGGCTCGGTAAAGGGAGGCCAGCCTGCGGCCCACCTCGGGAAGGCTGTGCCCCA
>JAGGRX010000181.1 GCA_021159405.1 Candidatus Bipolaricaulota bacterium
CGGCAACAGCCAGCTCACTTCACAGATGTTGCGGCGGGCACTGGGCAAACTCCGCCTGGGTCGTAAAAGTCGGTGCCTTAACAGGATCTTCTTGAGACACGGGGCATGGTTCCACCTTTACTGTCAAGGCCAGCTTCTATGGGGTTTGAACTTCCGATGCAACAGCCTCCGAGCTCGAGCCGACATCCGAAGTTTCCATACTTGCCCATTTAATAGTTTGGGGCATAATCCTTACCTGAGGCGTAAGGATCATGTCTCAAATAAACAGAAAGCGGGGCACCTTATCGAGCGAGCTGGCTAAGGCGTTGACACGTCTAGCCGTAAAGGCACCGGTGTTCACAGTTGATGAGTTCGCCCAGGCAATGGGGCGCCCGAAAAGCAAAACCTGGCGCATACTCCACTTCCTAGCAGAAGGCGGTTGGATTGAGCGGTTAAGCAAGGGCAAATACCTGATCATCCCCCTGGAAGCGGGGCCAGAGGCCATCTGGTCGGAGGACGCGATGGTGATCGCCTGCCATCTCGCCGAGCCGGCCAGCGTCGCCTACTGGTCGGCCTGCCACTATTGGGGTTGGACGGAACAGATCCCCCACACGGTTTTCGTCCAAACCACTCAGCGGAAGATGCGAACCACCCAGATAGTGCTGGGGGTGCAGTACAAGTTCGTGCGCGTCCATCCTCGAAAGTTCTTCGGCCACCTCAGGCGTTCCACCGAGAGGGGCACGTTTACCATCACCGATCGGGAAAAGACCTTGGTGGATGCCCTGGATCATCCGGAGCTTTGCGGTGGTATCCGCTTGGTGATGGAAATGCTTCCAGCGGCGGAACACATCGACTGGGACAAAGTGGAGAAGTACCTAGAGCACATGGGCTCAGGTGCCATCTACAAACGTCTTGGGTTCCTGGCCGAACGGTTGGGAACGAGGCTCCTCCTGCCCGATCGAGAGAAGCGACTCGCCAGGTGGCGTTCCCGACTGACCGGTGGGTACGCACCGCTGGATCCCGAGGGCCCTCCCGGAGGGGAGATCGACGGCCGCTGGCGCGTCCGGGTAAACGTGCCCAGGTTGATGGGCGGGGTGTAAACGCCGTGATTGGAGAGGCGGAGATACGGCGACTGGCCGGGAAATGGGGCGTGGACCCCATGCTGGTGGACTTGGATTACGTGCTGGGTTGCTTCTTGGCTTCTCTATACCGACGGGAATGGGCTAAGGACCTGGTTTTCAAAGGGGGGACTTGCCTGCGCAAGTGCTATTACACTGGATACCGGTTTTCAGAGGATCTAGATTTTACGGCCATTCACAGTTTGAACGCTCAGGAGCTGAAAGAGCGGGTCATGGAAGTCATCCGAATTGCAGAAGATATTTGGCAGATCGATTTCAGCGTTCGCCCGATTAAAGTTGACATCCTTGAGGATGAGTACGGCAAGGAGACCTACCAAGTCCGCATTTACTACCGAGGGCCGCTGCGGCGCGCCGGCGATCCCCGCGCCATCCGAATGGACGTCACGGCGGATGAAACGGTGGCCTTTCAACCTGCCTGGAGAGCGATCATTCATCCCTATTCCGATGTGGAGTTACTAAGCGACATTCGAGTGCCTTGTTACGACTTGCTGGAGATACTGGCGGAGAAGATCCGGGCACTGGCCGGTCAGCGTCGCTACGCAATCGCCCGTGATCTCTATGACGTTGGGCAGCTTCTCAAACGTGCTGTTGTGGACCTAGACCGTCTCGTTGAGGCACTTCCGCACAAGATGGCAGCTAAGGGCCTACCTTCCGCCATTGACATCGTGCGTTTGGAATCCCGGCGGGAGGACTTTAGGGCTGATTGGCAGAGGAATCTGGTGTATTTACTGCCTTCGGATACCGGTGTGGAGTTTGATTCTGCTTGGGACGAAACCCTGAAGTTTTTGTCACAAGTGGCCCAACGTGTTGGATCCATCCACGAGGATAGGGGGTCAGATACTGGTAACTGTTTAGCGAGCTGAAACAGCGGCGACTTTAAGGGCACCGGTCACGACGACAGGTGGCAAGTACGCCCGTCAATCCTCGTGCTTCTTTGCCCCCGCCCAGGACCGATGGCCTCCTGAGATCTTTCGTCGCACCATGTACGGAGAGAGCACTCCCTTCTCTTCATCCACCTGGATGGGTAAAGGTCGATTGACGGGGAATGTGCAGGCCTGCAGCCGGGCCTTTTGCCTCCCCGGCGGACAGGCTTCACGAACGGGGCGGATCGCCCTTGTCCCGGGCCCTGAGCTTTTCGTTCTCCTCCCTGAGCTTGGCCAGCTCCGCTTCCAGCCCGGGAAAGCCTCCCTTTCAAGGCTTGGTTTTCCTCCCGTAGTCGGCGGCTCTTCTCTAGCGAGTCGCGTAACTGTTTAGCGGAGTGAAGTGGGCAGCCTAATGGGGGGAAGTTCTGTTATTAGCCGGTAAAATTTTTGAAGGATGG
>JAGGRX010000080.1 GCA_021159405.1 Candidatus Bipolaricaulota bacterium
CTACCCCCCCTGGTGTGATCCACAGAAAGGCGGTGAGGATGGCGTTCAGGGTGAAGTAGAGGGAAAGCTGAGGGACGGTGAACAGCGTCTTTTGGGTGAAGTAGAAGAACACTTGAGGCCTGAGGTAATTGAAGAACACGGTGAGGAATTGGAACAGGAACGCAAACAACGTATATCCCAGCCTATGGGTAAAGGCGTGGTAGATCTCCTGTTCCATCTCCGCCACCTTGGCCGCAGCCCGGAGGAGCTTTCCCCTTCCCGGCATATGCCGGGCTAAGAATCGAATGAACCGCGAAATCCAGTGATAATTGCGGGCGAAAGAAAATATCGCCAGGAACTGGAGTCCAGCCATGAGGCCAATAGCGATGCCTACCGCCCTTTTGTCCGCGAACTTGAGGTTTGGGGAAACGAGGGCGAAAAAACCGCCAAGCGAAGCGAAAAGCAGGACAGCCACGCCGGAGAGCAACCTTTCCACCACCACAGTGGCCATGACCTGGGCCATGGGGACTTGGGCCTGCTTGGACACGAGATAAGCCCGCACGGGCTCGCCCCCAAGGGACATGGATGGCGTGAGGTAGCTCACCGCATATCCTGCCAAAAACGCTGTGGCAACGCTCCTCAAAGGGACGTGGATCCCAGCTGCGTGGAGCAAGACCATCCAACTAGCAAGCCAGGCCAACAGGGCACATAGCACGTTCCCCAACACGGCGATGAAACCCCAGGCCCCCACGGCCTTGATCTCCTGAAAAATAAGCCGCGGCCCGCTGATGTAGATCAGCCCGCCAAGGAGGGCACCCCCAACCAAAATGAGCGCGACGAGCAACACCACCCTATTGGTGCTCATGGTTACAGGTACCCATAGCCTCGAAGCCTGTCCACAGTGTCCCCTCCATAACCTTGCCTTGAGGTCACGGGTCCGGAAACGTACTCTGGCCGGAGGAATCCGGACTGGAACCCCTCAACTAGGGGACGGCCGTCCAGTTGCTTTGGGATGGGGACGCCAAGGAGGGAGAGGATTGTGGGGGCGATATCCCATAATTTCCCGTGGAGGCCTCTTCCCACCTCAACCCCCTCGCCGGAGAGAAGGAGCGTCCCTTTCATGCGGTGCCCGGCAGCCACCGCAGGGGGGGAAAAGACCTCATGATACAGGAACCCCCCCAGGCCCTTGCCCATCCACTTAAGGCCTGCGGGGAGAAAGACAAGGTCGGGGCCTAGGTGTGCTTGCTCGCCGCGGTAGATCTCCGTGCCGAACCACAGCTCCCCCAAGAAAGGCCGGCCATCCGGGAGGCGCAGTTCCTTGAGCCCTTGAGCCAAGTCCTGCAGTACGCGTGGGGCATCCGGCGGGCGCACGATGCCGCGTGGTTCGCGCCCTGCCCGGTTCAGGAAAATGCTCCCCACCTCCGCATGGGAATAAGCCCAGGTCCTCTTCCAGTCAACATCGCGGAGCGTGAGGAAGAACGTCCTCGCCGCTCTGGCGAACGGGCCCCGTGCCCAAAGGTCGGCCGAGGAGCGGACGATCCCCAGCCGGCGGGCGAGGGGATAAAGCCGGTGGCCCACACCTTCCAGCCCCCTGGGGGTAAGCCCACATCGGAACAAGGTCCTCCGCATGGCCGGGCCGGGCCGGCGCTTAAGGTGCAAGAACCCCTCCTTAAGAAGCCAGGTGTTCACATGGAACTCCCCTTCCAGCGGCCCCATGCCGTGGTCGGAGAGGAGGATCAGCCACCTGGGCTTCAAGGCGGAAAGGAGCTCGGAGAGGGCCCGGTCCGCGGCCTGGAACACCAAAACGACCTCAGGGCGTCCCCAAAGATAATGCTGGACCGTATCAGTTGCCTGGAAGTGAATGGCCACTGCGGCCGGACGGTACCGGCCGGCAAGGCCGATGGCCACCCTGGTCTCGGCTTCGATCCCCTGGATCAGCTCCTGGACCCACTGCTCGGGGGGGATGCTAGGGGTCCACTCTGTCGGGGAGGGTGTGTAATCGGGGGCAATCAGGCGAGCCTCGGCCATGATCCCTGGGGGATGGCCATCGGCGCCCTCCGGCGCCAAAAAACCCGGCACCCAAAACCCCCGCACCTCCCGCGGCGGAAAGCTTAAGGGGAATCCCACTATCCCCACCCTTCGGTGGGGCGAGATGAGTTCCCAGACGGTGGGGACCGCCAACGCCCTCGAATCCACCAATGTGGGGATGTATCGCTTCGGGGCGCGGCCGGCCCAGCCGAACACCCCGTGCTTTCCGGGGCCACAGCCGGTGTGAAAGGTGGCCCATGCCGGCGCCGTAATGGGGGGCAAGGTGCTCTCTACCGTCCCCCAAGCAGCCCTCTCCAAAATTTCCCCTAAGGTGGGGAGGAGCCCGGCCCCTGCCCACTCCCTGAGGAGCTCCGGAGAAGCCCCGTCCCAGGCCACCACCAAAAGCTCACACGTTCCCATAACG
>JAGGRX010000022.1 GCA_021159405.1 Candidatus Bipolaricaulota bacterium
GAAAGGGGGCCTGGGGGGGCCCCTTCGGCGCCTGGGGGCCCGGGAGGTTGACTCCGTGCTCGTGGAGGGGGGCGGGGAGGTGGCCTGGGCCTTCCTTTCGCAAGGGCTTTTGAATAAGGTGTACCTGTTTTACGCCCCCTTGATCCTGGGGGGACGCGACGCCGTCCCCGGGGTGGGCGGTGAGGGCTTCCCCTCCCCGCAAGAGGCCCTTCACCTCAAGGACCTCACCGTGGAATGGGTGGGGAAGGATCTCCTCATCAGCGGGTATCCAGCCGGGCGCGAAGGGTAAGGGCTTGAGCCACTCCCTTGCAAGATTTCCCCGGTTGTAGCCAAAAAAGGGGACTACATCAGCCGGCGGAGGTCGCGGATCTTGTCCCGGATGGCAGCGGCGAGCTCGAACTCTAGCCGCTCGGCCGCCTGGCGCATCTTCCGCTCCAGCTCCTTGATCGTCTGGGCAAGCTCCTCCCGGGTGAGCTGCTCCGGCGCTTTGGGGACTGGGATCTCCTCCACCGGCTCACCCCGCACCTCGGCGAAGTGATCCCGCACCGCTTTCTCCACCGTCTTGGGGGTGATGCCATGCTTTCGGTTGTACTCAAGCTGGATCTTGCGCCGGCGGTTGGTCTCCTCCACCGCCTCACGGATGGCGTCCGTGACCTCATCCGCGTACAGGATCACCTTGCCCCGCACGTTTCTTGCCGCCCTGCCGATGGTCTGGATCAGCGAAGTGGAGGAGCGAAGGAACCCCTCCTTATCCGCATCCAGGATGGCCACCAAGGAAACCTCCGGAAGATCGAGCCCCTCCCTGAGCAGGTTCACCCCCACCAAAACGTCGAACTTGCCAAGGCGCAGCTCCCTTAGGATCTCCACCCGGTCCAGGGTCTCGATCTCCGAGTGCAGGTACCTGGCTCGGATCCCCAGCTCCACCAGGTACTCGGTGAGCTCCTCGGCCATGCGCTTGGTGAGGGTGGTCACCAGGGCCCGCTCCCCCCGGTCGATCACCTTCCTCAGCTCCCCAACCAGGTGGTCGATCTGCCCCTTAACCGGGTGTACCTCGAGCTCGGGATCCACCAGGCCCGTGGGACGGACGATCTGCTCCACGATCTTCTGGGAAACCCGGCGCTCATACGGCCCCGGCGTCGCGGACATGAAGATCACCTGTGAGATGCGCGCCTCGAACTCCTCGAAGGTGAGGGGGCGGTTGTCCAAAGCGGAGGGAAGGCGGAAGCCGTATTCCACCAGGGTCTCCTTGCGGGAGCGGTCCCCGTGGTACATGGCGTGGAGCTGGGGGATGGTCTGGTGGGACTCGTCGATCACCACCAGGAAATCCGGGGGGAAGTAATCGAGCAGCGTCCAGGGGGGCTCCCCCGGGGCCCGGCCGTCAAGATGCCGGGAGTAGTTCTCGATCCCGGGGCAGTAGCCCATCTCCCTGAGCATCTCCAGGTCGTATAGGGTCCGTTGCTCCAGGCGCTGGGCTTCAAGCAGCTTTCCTTGGGCGCGCAGCTCCTTAAGCCTTTCCTCGAGTTCCTCCTCGATCCCGGCGATGGCCCGCCGGAGCCTCTCCTCCGGGGTCACGAAATGCGTGGCCGGGGGGATGGTGACCCGGTCCCGGGAGGCGAGCACGTCCCCGGTGAGGGGATCGACCACCGAGATCCGCTCCACCTCATCCCCGAACCACTCGATGCGGTAACCAACTTCTTCGGAGGCGGGGATGATCTCGAGGACATCCCCCCGCAGCCGGAACGTGGCCCGCTCGAAGGCAAGTTCGTTCCTGCGATACTGGAGGAGCACAAGCTGCCTGAGGACATCATCCAGGTCGTACTCCTTGCCGACTTCCAAGGTGAGGGCAAGCGCGGCGTAGTCGCTCGGGGACCCAAGGCCGTAGATGCAGGACACGCTGGCCACGATGATCACGTCCCGCCGCTCAAGGAGCGAGCTTGTGGCCGCATGGCGAAGCCGGTCGATCTCCTCATTGATCTGGGCATCCTTCTCGATGTAGGTATCCGTCTGGGGGATATAGGCCTCGGGCTGGTAGTAGTCGTAGTAGGAGACGAAGTAGTGGACGGCGTTATCCGGAAACAGCTCCCGGAACTCCCCGTAAAGCTGGGCGGTGAGGGTCTTGTTGTGGGCGATGACCAGTGTGGGCCGCTGCACGTTCTGGATCACATGGGATATGGTGAAGGTTTTCCCGGTTCCCGTCGCTCCAAGTAAAGTCTGGTAGCGGAGGCCGGAGAGCACGCCCTCGGTGAGCTCCCGGATCGCCTTGGGCTGATCGCCCCGAGGCCGGAGCTTTGTCTTGATACGGAACCTCTCGCCCGTCGCAACCTTGGCCATACACCTTCATTTTAACGGCTTCCGCTGCCTGTGCCCCTG
>JAGGRX010000055.1 GCA_021159405.1 Candidatus Bipolaricaulota bacterium
GGGGTGGGCTTCGCCGGGGGGATGGAACGGCTGGTGTTGGTGCTAAAGGAACGGGGACAAGAAACCACCCAGCAGGGGCTTCACGTGTTCGTGATCCCCATCGGGGAGGAGGCAAAGGTGAAGCGCGCAGCGAGCCGTGCCCTGATGCGGCTCCGTCGGGCAGGGATCCCAGCCGACATGGAGTACATGGGCCGTTCGGTGCGAAAGGCCACGCAGGTGGCGGCCAGGAAGGCGAGGTTCGCCATGTTCATCGGCCCCGAGGAGGTGGCCAAAGGCCGGGCCAAGGTCAAGGACCTTTCAACTGGAGAGGAGAAAGACCTGGAACTTGACAAACTTTCCGATCGGAAGGCCGTCCTGAGATCCCTGTCCAGCTAGCTTTTGCAAACGGTTTCCGCAACCTGACACTGTCCGTATAATCGAGAAGGGGGTTGTGATGGCTGAGCGAGCTTTGGACGAGCAGTGTGTAAACGCGATTCGGTTTTTGGCGGTGGACATGATCGAGGAGGCAGGTTCAGGTCATCCGGGCCTGCCGCTTGGGGCGGCCCCAATGGCTTATGTCCTGTGGGACCGGCACCTCAAGCACAACCCGCGGAACCCGGATTGGTTTGATCGGGACCGGTTCGTGCTCTCGGCCGGGCATGGGTCGGCTTTGCTTTACGCGCTCCTTCACCTTTACGGCTACGACCTCCCCCTCTCGGAGCTCAAGCGCTTCCGAAAGTTCGGGAGCAAGACCCCAGGGCACCCGGAGGCTGGCCTTGCCCCCGGGGTGGAGGTGACCACCGGGCCCCTGGGGCAGGGCATCTCCATGGCCGTAGGGATGGCAATTGCCGAGGCGCACCTGGCCGCACTTTTCAACCGTCCCGGCCACGAGATCATCGACCACTACACGTACGTCCTCGCCTCCGATGGGGACCTCATGGAGGGGGTGGCGGCGGAGGCCTGCTCCCTGGCCGGGCACCTGGGCCTGGGAAAGCTCATCGTCCTCTATGACGACAACCGGGTTTCCCTGGCCGGCACCACGAACCTCACCTTCACCGAGGACGTGAGGAAGCGCTTCTCCGCCTACGGCTGGCAGGTCCTCGAGGTAGCGGACGGAAACGACCTTGCTGCGATCGACCGGGCCATCAGCGAGGCCAAGGAGGACAAAGCCCGCCCCTCATTGATCTGCGTGCGCACGATCCTCGGTTACGGGGCCCCTACGAAGCAGGGCACCTACAAGGTGCACGGGGCCCCCTTGGGGGAGGAGGAGCTCGCCGCTGCCAAGGAACGCCTGGGCTGGCCCAAGGAACCGAAGTTCTTCGTCCCCGAGGAGGTGCGCGAGCACATGGGGCGAGCCGTGGAGCGGGGCCGGGCCTGGGAGGAGGATTGGAATGAGCGCCTCTCCCGCTACGCCCAAAAGTACCCGGAGCTCGCGGCCGAGCTTGCGCGCCGCATCCGGGGAGAGCTCCCCGCAGGCTGGGACGAGGGCCTGCCGGAGTTCCCGCCCGACGAAAAGGGGATCGCCACGCGTAAGGCCTCGGGCAAGGTCCTTCAGGCGCTGGCGCAGAGGATCCCGGAGCTCATCGGTGGCTCTGCCGACCTCAACCCGTCCACGAACACCCTTCTCCCGAACCTGGGGGACCTGGAGCGCCCCGGGGAACCTCCGGCCGGGGTACAGGGCGCGGCGGGCGGCCCTTGGGGATACTTGGGCCGGAACATCCACTTCGGGGTGCGGGAGCACGCCATGGGGGCAATAGCAAACGGCCTTGCCCGCCACGGCGGGATCATCCCCTTCTGCGGCACCTTCCTCGTGTTCTCCGACTACATGCGGCCGCCCATGCGCCTTGCTGCCATGATGGGCTGCCACGTGATCTACGTGTTCACCCACGACTCGATCGGGATCGGCCAGGACGGCCCTACCCACCAGCCCATCGAACAGCTCATGGGCCTGAGGACGGTCCCAAAGCTCACCGTCATCCGCCCCTGCGACGCCAGCGAGACCAAAGAGGCGTGGAAGGCGGCCCTTCAGGCCGATGGCCCCACCGCCCTCGTCCTCACCCGACAGAACCTCCCGGTCCTGGACCGAAGCCGGTACGCTTCAGCCGAAGGCCTGCACCGCGGCGGCTACACCCTCTGGCAGTCGGGAAGCGGAATCCCCGATGTGATCATCATCGCCACCGGTTCTGAAGTACACGTGGCCCTCAAGGCGGCGGAGGAACTCGCAAAAGATGTAAACGTGCGGGTTGTGTCCCTTCCTTCTTGGGAGCTGTTCGAGCGTGAGCCCCGTGAGTACCGGGAGGAGGTGCTGC
>JAGGRX010000072.1 GCA_021159405.1 Candidatus Bipolaricaulota bacterium
GGGTCGTTTGTG
Organism: Candidatus Bipolaricaulota bacterium; assembly: GCA_021159405.1. Classification (GTDB taxonomy): domain Bacteria; phylum Bipolaricaulota; class Bipolaricaulia; order Bipolaricaulales; family Bipolaricaulaceae; genus 64-32. The sequence goes on from JAGGRX010000072.1 coordinate 13, forward strand.
CCGTCGGCGAAGGGCGAAAAGGTGTTGTAGGCTTGGTCGCGCAGCACGATCCGATCGGCGAGGAAGAGGACCCGAGCCGGCCGGCCAGGATGACGCCGCTTAAGCCAACCTGATTTGATCAGTTTCCACACGATCTGAAAGGCCACGAACGTCTTCCCGGTCCCGGTGGCCATGGCAAGGAGCACCTTCCGTTGACCCCGCATCAGGCGCTTGATTACCTCGCGGATGGCGACTTCTTGGAAGTAGTAGGGACGTTTTCCGCAGAGGTACTCCGGACAGTAGTCGTATAGAAGTGGGTTGCCGCTGCGTTCACTCCCGAGGCGGGACAGGTACTCCAGCCGTCGATCCCTCACCTCCACCTCAGCGAGGCCCGTATTTAGCTGCCAACGGTGCCAGAGTTCTTGGGGTGAGGGGAACCCCTTCATCTCTCGGGCATCGTTGGTAAAGAAGTCGAACTCCACGATCCCGTGTCCGTTTGTGGAGTAGGCGAAGGCGAGGCCCAGGTCACGGGCGTAGCCTTTGGCTTGTTCTAACCCAGAGTCTGGGGATTTGTAGTCCGGCTCGGCTTCGACCACGGCGATGGGGAAACCATCGGTGAGCCGAAGGAGATAATCGACCTTGCGCCCCTTGCCCCGGCGGACTTGAGCGCCCACGAGGATGATCTTCCCGGGTGTGTAGCGGACGTCCTTTTGGTAGTAGAATTCGCGCGTCACAAGTTGATCCGTCCACCCGGCCGCCTTCAGCTTGGGGTCAACGAGCCTCGCTCGTGTATCGGCCTCGTTCATCGTTCTAGATTACATGCACCAGGCCGGAGTAGACAAATACAACTTGGCGAGGTGGAGCAGCCCCCAGTAGTTGCCTAAGCTAAGCCGTTTCCCTGAACTTCTCCTCCAGGGCGCGTTCCACGCAGCGGGGCACGAACTTGGATACATCCCCCCCGTAGCGCTTCACTTCTTTGACCATGGAGGACGAAAGGAAACAATACGTGCCGGCCGTCATGAAGAACACCGTCTCGATGTCGGAGTCAAGGTCCCTGTTGGTAAGCGCCATTTGGAACTCATAGTCGAAGTCCGAAGTGGCCCTGAGGCCCCGCACAATCGCTACCACCCCGAGCGCCTTCGCGCACTCGATGAGGAGTCCGGAGTAGGTGATCACCGGCACGTCCTCGATCCCCACCTCCTCAAGCGCCCTCTCCACCAGACGCTTTCTCTCCTCCGCCGAGAAAAGAGCCCCCTTGCGCGGGTTTTCCACCACCGCGATGGTGAGCTTGTCGAACACCTTTCTTGCCCGGCGGACGATGTCCAAATGCCCATAAGTGATGGGATCGAAACTCCCCGGGTAAAGCGCCGCACGCACTTAGGTCACCTCCACATGGGGCCTCCCCAATCGCTCAAGGCGAGCCGCCGACGGCCCCACCAGTGCCAGCGCCGCAAGTTCTGGCTTGAGGAACCGGGCTGCCAGGTCCCGGACTTCGTCCGGGGTCACGGAAAGGAGCCTCCTTTCCACCTCAGCGATGGGGGTGATCTCGCGTCCCAGGGCCGCGTTCGTCCCGAGGCGAAACATCCTGCCGCTCGGATCCTCCAAGCCAAGCAGGAAACTGCCCCGCAATCGGGCCACTGCCCGGGCGACTTCCTCCTCAGTCGGTGGAGTCCGGGACAGGTCCTCGATCTCTCGCCATATGATCTCGAGCACCTCGGGAAGGCGCCTCTCCTCTGTGGCCGCGTAGACCATCAAGGCACCGGCATCAGTGTAATAGGCGGTGCTGGAAGCCACGGTATACACCAAGCCCCGCTCCTCCCGTACCCGCTGGAACAGCCGCGAGCTCACGCCCCCACCGAGGATGGCGGACAGGACCTCGAGGCCATAGCGCTCTTCGGCTCCAGCCCTGACCGTGGGGAACCCAAGGGCCAGGTGCACTTGCTGGATCTGGCGCTCCCCCACGGCAAGGCCGGCCTTCGGCACAGGGGCCACACGCCGGGGAGGCTCCCCGTCCGTCCCGGTCGGCCAAACCCGCTCCACACGGCCAATGAGCTCTTCACAGTCGAGCTTGCCGCTTGCGGCCAGGATCATACGGGCAGGCCGGTAGTGCTGCTTGAAAAAGCCCCTCACATCCTCGACGCTCAGGCGAGACACCGCCTCCAGGGTCCCCAGGACAGGGCGCCCCAAGGGGTGTCCGTCCGCCCACAGCTGCTCAAACAGGAGGCGGAGG
>JAGGRX010000070.1 GCA_021159405.1 Candidatus Bipolaricaulota bacterium
TCGCCATATCACAACAAGTCTAGTCCGCCTGTTCCCCCGACACAAGGGAACAGGCGGGGCAAAGCTCCCCAGGGCCGAAATGGGCCACCCCACATTTGGGGCACCGGCGTCCCCCAGCTTGGAGGATGGTCCGATCGCGGGCCCGTGCCCAGGCCGCGATCCGTACCAGCCGGACCCGCAGCTCGCCAGGGAGCCCGGTTGGGATCTCCTCCTCGGCCGCTTCCCAATCCTCCGCGGTGGGCTCCTCCACCTGCGGGCGGCGGGGTGGGGCAGGCTGTGGCAGCACGTGGAAGCGGAGTCTTCGGACGGGGTTTTCTGGCACAAGCTGGGAAAGCCGTGCCAGGAGCTTCCCCTCAAGGAGGCGGAGCTCCGTGGCCGCCACGTGACTCGCTACCGCGATGTGCAGGGTGCGCCCTTCCACATACAAAGGCCGGGCCAGCTTGGAAAGCTCCTCCCCTACTGCGCTTGCCCAGGCGAACACGGGCGCCTGCCGCTCCATGGCTTCCTCAAGCCCCCATCGGCGCGCCAGGGGAGCTAACCACTGCCTTACGTCCTTATCCATAATAACCTATGTCCTTGTTGTAGGGTACACACATCACCTGTGGAAAACTCCGCCACTCCACGTGGCAACCGGGCCCCCGGCTGTGGAAAGGCCTGTGGAAAACCTGTGGACAGTGGGCTTGGGCGGTGGAAATCCTTTGTGGAAGCGGAGTACGGTTGTTTTTCCCCAGCGGTTTATCCCTAAAGAACGGGGAGAATCCACAGGGTGTTGGCCAGTTATCCACAGGGTCATCCCCAGGGGGCTGTGGAAAACTCATGTCCCGTACTTGGCAAGGAGCTCATCGCGCAGGCCCTCGATCTCGCCCCGGAGGAGGGGGACCTGGCGGATGAGTTCCTGCATCTTCTGATAGGAATGCATGATGGTGGTGTGATCGCGGCCGCCGAAGGCCCGGCCCAAGGCGGGGAAGGAGGAGTTGGTGAGCTCCCTCGCCAGGTAGATGGCGATCTGGCGGGCCTGGGCGATCTCCTTCTTGCGGGAGGGGCCCTCCAGCTCAGCCACCGGGATTTGGTATCGGGCCGCCACTTCCTTCTTGATCACATCCACCGTCAGGCGCTGGGCGGTCTCCTCTTTGGGCAAGATCTCTTCTAAAACCTTAGGGGTGATGGGGCCTTCCCCGAGCTCCACGTAGGCCATGGCCCGGATGAGCGCCCCCTCCAGGTCCCGCACGTTGGTGGTGATGCGGGAGGCGATGATCTCCAAGATGGAGTCGTCCACGTCCAGCCCCCGCCGGCGGGCCTTCTCCCTGAGGATGGCGATCCTCGTCTCAAGGTCCGGTGGCTGGATGTCGGCCACCAGCCCCCAACGAAACCGGGATACAAGCCGATCCTGAAGCCCCTGGAGTTCGTCCGGAGGTCGGTCGGACGAAAGCACGATCTGCTTTCCGTTTCCGTAAAGTTCGTTGAACGTGTGAAATAGCTCTTCCTGGGTGCCCTCCTTGTTGCGGAGGAAATGGACGTCGTCGATGAGGAGCACATCCACGTTCCGGTACTTGGCCCGGAACTGCTCGGTGGTGTTAGTTCCGATGGAGTGGATGAGCTCGATGGCGAACCGCTCCGAGGTGGTGTAGACGACCGTGAGGTCGCCGGGCTTTTTAAGCACGTGATTTCCCACCGCGTGCAGGAGGTGAGTCTTGCCCAGGCCAACCTTTCCGTAGATGAAAAGGGGGTTATAGGCCCGGGCAGGGGACTCGGCCACGGCCAGGGCCGCGGCGTAAGCGAGCTGTGAGTTTTTCCCCCGTACGAACGTGTCGAATGTGTACTCGGGGTTCAGGGGCAAAGTCCCCAGGTACCGCTGGGCGGTCTCTGGAGAGGTGGGTGGAGGGGGTGAAGGAGGGAGCTGATCGCCCACCACCACCTTGACGGGGAGCGGCTTTCCCGCCGCTTCCGTGAGCACCCGTTCGAGCAGGGCCCGGAATTTCCGCTCGATTCCTCCCTTGGCAAAGACGGAAGGCACTTCAAGCACAAACGTCCCGTCCTCGATGCCCTTGGGGATGGCGTCGGAGAACCAGGCGGCAAAGCTTGGTGGGGGGATCTCTTCGGCAAGGCGGGCCTTGGCCTGTTCCCAAATCTCCTGTACGGTCTGCCCCATAGCTTTAATAAGCCTACCCCCGCCCCGGCAAAGACGTCAAAC
>JAGGRX010000135.1 GCA_021159405.1 Candidatus Bipolaricaulota bacterium
AAAACGCGGAGGTTTACAGGCGTCCGCCCAGGGTCAGGGTGAGGATGGCCTTTTGGGTGTGGAGGCGGTTCTCCGCCTGGTCGTAGATCCAGGAAAGGTCGTTATCACACACCTCAGGGTCTACCTCGTTCCCCCGGTCCACCGGCATGCAGTGGAGGAGATACCCAGGGTTCGTGAGCCGCTTCTGCCGCTCTGCGGTGTACCGCCAGTCCCGGTACTTCTGGGCGATCTTGAGCTCCTCGTCTTTTCCGATCTCGTAACGACGGCCGGTGTACCAGTTGCGCGGGAACACGATGGTCGCCCCGTCCAAGGCCTTGTCCATGTCGTTTGTGATCTCGAACGAGCCGCCGGAGGCGCTCGCCAGCTTCCGGCACTGATCCATCACCTTGGGATCAAGGTCGTATTCCGGGGGATGGGCAATCACCACTTCCATCCCGTACATGGCGGCGATGAGGGCAGTGCCCTGAACGGAGCAGCGCCCCCGGATCCAGGGGGAGTAAGCCCAGGTGATCACGATCTTCTTCCCTTTGGGATCCCCGAGCTTCTCCATGATGGTGTAGATGTCCGTTAGGGACTGGCAGGGGTGGTTGATGTCCGAGGCCATGTTGATCACCGGGACATCGGCGAACTCCGCGAACTTGCGGATCACCGCGTCTCCGTGGCCGTAGTAGTTGATGGCGTCGTCCAAAAGGCGAATCCCGATCCCATCGCAGAACCGGGACATGGCCTTGGCCGTGTCCTTGATCGTCTCCCCGGCCCCGGGCTTGTCCTCCAAGGAAAGCCGCAACGTCTTGGGGCTGATGAACTGAGCATGCCCCCCAAGCTGGGTCATCGCCGTCTCGAACGACATCCTCGTCCGGGTGGAGCTGGCGAAGAACATCATGGCAAACGTCTTGTACTGAAGATAAGGATGAGGCTGACCGGAGTAGTACATGCTCTTCAGGTGGTCGGTCAGCTTGATGGCGATGTCGTACTCCTCCTTCGTCCAGTCCACCTCGGAGATGAGGTCCCTGCCCTTAAGATCGTACCAGCTCATCTCTCCTCCTTCCTTAAGTGAAGGGTGATCGGTGATGGGTAACGAGAAATCCTTTACCGCAACCCATCACCCTTCACACATCACCCATCACAAAATAAGCGCCAGAAGGCCCTTTTGGGCGTGGAGGCGGTTGGCCGCCTCATCGATGATCACGGAAGCTTCCCCGTCGATGACCTCGTCGGTGACCTCCATGCCCCGGTCGGCGGGAAGGCAGTGCATGTAGATGGCGCCGTTTGTGAGCTCCATCTTCTTTTTGTCGCAGATCCAGTGCCGGTTGGCCTCGAAGATGGCCTTGGCCTTCTCCGGGTCCATGGGGGTCTTCCCGTCGGTGGGCTGGGCGGTCCAGGACTTGGGATACACCACGTCCGCGTCTTTGAACGCCTCGTCCATGTCGTGGACGATCTTGAAGGAGCCACCGTACCTCTTGGTATTCTTCTCCACCGCCGAGAGGATCTCGGGATCGAGGTCCAGGCCCTTGGGGTGAGCCAGGGTGATGTCCATCCCGAAGTAGGAGGCGGAGATGATGGCCGACTGGGGCACTGCCAGGGGCTTCTCCACCGAGCCCGAGTAAGCCCAGGACATGACGAACTTCTTCCCTTTGAGGTCTCCCAGCTTCTCCATCATGGTCATGACGTCCGCCAAGGCCTGGCAGGGGTGGTACTTGTCGTCCTCCATGTTGATCACCGGCACCCGGGACCAGCGTGCGAACTCCCGCACGATCAGGTCACCCTTGCCGTACAGCCACCCCGTGTGCTTCCCGTAGATGCGGATGGCGATCCCGTGCCCCATCTCTGCTAGCACCCTGGCCACGTCGGAGATCCGCTCGGTGGAATATGCCACCTCCTCTCCGGGCAGGGCCGGGGTGTAAACCGCCCCGGGCTGGAGGAAGTGGGCATGCCCCCCGAGCTGGGTCATCCCGGCCTCAAACGAATTCCGGGTCCGAAGCGAGGTGTTGTAGAACAGCATGAACAGGGTCTTGTCCTGGAGCACGTGGTGGGGCTCCCCCCGGATCCACTTGCGTTTGAGGTCGAACGCAGTGTCCAGGATGGTCTCGATATCCTCCCGGTCGAAGTCCAGCCAAGTGATGAAGTCCCTACCCCTAAGATCTGTACTCGCCATTTTGCCTCCTTTC
>JAGGRX010000060.1 GCA_021159405.1 Candidatus Bipolaricaulota bacterium
GAGGGCCCCATCGGCACCACCCTGGAGGCGTTCGTGCGGGCTGCTTATCCCGACCCTGTCATCCCACCCATGGCCGCCATCGTGGACGGGCAGTTGCGCGAGCTCACCACCCCGATCCGACGGGACGTGGAAGTGCGGCCGGTCTTCCTCACCGACTCGGATGGGATCCGCATCTACACACGCTCCTTGAGCTTCCTCCTCGCCGCCTGCGTGAAGGAGCTCTTCCCGGAGGCCGAGCTCATCATCGACCACTCGGTCCCGTTCGGGGGGTACTACTGCCGGGTGGTCGGAAGGCCCCCGCTTTCCCCGGAGGAGCTCTCGCGCCTGGAGTCCCACATGCGGAAGCTGGTAGAGCAGGACCAACCCATCCTCCGTGAACAGGTCACCGTCGAGGAGGCTAAGGCCTGGTTTGCAGCCCAAGGACGGCGCCACAAGGCCGAGCTTCTCGCGCTTGGTGCCCAAGGCGAGCACCTCCACCTCTATCGGCTGGGCGATTTTCGCGATTACTTTTTCGGCTACATGGTCCCCTCCACCGGGTACCTCCCCTACTTCGCCCTCACGCCCTATCACGACGGGTTCATCCTCCGTTTCCCCCGGCGGGAGCGGCCCACCGAGCTCGCCCCCCCGGAGGATTACTCCGCCCTGTGGCACGTGTTCGTGGAATACCGGAAGTGGCTGGAGCTCCTTGGGGTGTACGACGCCTGGACGGTGAACGAGGCGACAAAGAATGGCCGCATTCGAGAGGTCATCCTGGTGTCAGAGGCCCTGCACGAACAGCGCATCGTTCAGATCGCCCGCGCCATCGCCGAGCGGCCACCGGACAGGCGCCGCTTGGTCCTCATCGCCGGTCCTTCCTCCTCGGGGAAGACGACGTTCACCAAGCGCCTGGCGGTGCAGCTCATCGCCCAAGGGCTCAGGCCCTACCCGGTATCCCTGGATGACTATTTCCTCCCCCGGGAGGAGATGAAAAGGCGCGGCCTTGCGGATTTCGACGACATCTCAGCCTTAGATCTTGACCTGCTTGGCCGCCACGTGGAGGAACTCCTATCGGGGAAGGAGGTCACCCTCCCTCACTACAACTTCCGCACCGGGACCAGGGAGCAGGGACCAAAGTTGAAGCTGGCCAGGGATGAGATGATCCTCGCCGAAGGGATCCATGCGTTGAACCCCGCCCTCCTGCCCGAGGAGATCGGGAAGGATGCATTTCGTATCTACGTTTCTGCCCTCACCCAACTTAACCTCGACAGTTCAGTACGGCTTCATACCACCGACACCCGGCTCCTCCGGCGCATCGTGCGCGACGCCGCCTTCCGGGGGTATTCGGCCGAGGACACATTGCGCCTGTGGCCCAACGTGCGGCGGGGCGAGAAGCGCTACATCTTTCCCCACCAGGGCCGGGCGGATATGATGTTCAACTCGGCCCTGGTCTATGAGTGGTCAGTGCTCAAGCCCCGGGTGGAGCCGTTGCTCCTCCAAGTCCGGGACCCGCGCCTTAAGATCGAGGCGGAGCGGCTACTTGCCACGCTGCGTTGGATCGTTCCCTACGAGGGAAACGAGATCCCGGCTACTTCTATACTGCGGGAGTTCATCGGCGGGGGGATCTTGCGGGCTTACTACCCCACCCCCCTTGAGCGGTCTTCCGGGAGGTGAACATGAAGCCCATTGACCCTTGGGCCGGCTTTTCTCAACTTCAAGAGTGCCTTGGCGACGGTGGGGTTTTCCTCGTCTCGATCGATTCCCAGGGACGGGCTAACCCGATGACCATCGGCTGGGCCCTTTTGGGGACGGTGTGGCGGAGGCCCGTGCTACTGGTCCTCGTGCGCCCTTCCCGCTTCACCCATCATCTGATCGAGGAGAGCCGGGAGTTCGCGGTATGTGTGCCCAAGAGGGGAGAGCTTAGGGAAGCGCTCGAGTTCTGCGGGACACGCTCCGGACGCGACCTCGACAAGGTGGCCGAGCTTGGCCTTGCGCTCACCCCGGGCCGGGAGGGGCGGGTGCCACTCCTAGCCGAATGTGATGTGCATTACGAATGTCGGGTGGTGGCCCAAACCCGCCTTGTGCCTCAGGGGCTCCTCTCCCCTGAGATTAAAGCCCACTACTACGCCGAAGGGGACCTCCACACCCTGTTTTTCGGGGAGATAGTGGCTGCTTGGAAGGCTTGATT
>JAGGRX010000124.1 GCA_021159405.1 Candidatus Bipolaricaulota bacterium
GCTTCCGGTGTTGAACAGGACCGCCACGGTGGCCGCGTTCTCCCACCGGGAAGCGAATTCCTCCCCGGCGGTGAACGCCCGCACGATGGGGGCGCAGCCCTCGGCCTGCACCGCCACCATTCGGCGAGTTCGTAGCCCATGGTCTTCTTCCCCTCAATCCGATAAGGCCCCCGCAGGGTGGAGAGATCGAGCCACCCGTGCTTTTCGGCCAGTGCCCGGGCCCGCAGTCGGTGATCAGGCCTTCCACCAGGGTCACCTTAGCCCCAAAGGCGCGGCACTCACGTAAGAAAGGTTCCGGCCATCCTGCGGCATGAACACGTACGCCGCAAGCCCGGCTCGGGCAGCGTAGGCAGCGGCCGCCCGCAGAGGGGGCATCGAAGGTAACTCAGGTAGTTCATCTTACCTCCATGGCCTCCAAGGCCGCGGGAAGCTCTTCCAGCGACCCGATGGTCCTGTCCGGGCAGTGCAGGGGGGAGATGGGGATCTGCTCGGCATAGGGGCCAACCAGCACCCGCACCGCGTACATGCCGAGGAGCCGGGCCGGCAGGATATCGTGATCCAGCCGGTCCCCCACCATGACCGCATCCTTAGGGGAGACCCCAAGGCCGTCCAGGATCATATGGAAAAACAACATGTCGGGCTTGGCCACGCCCATCTCCTCCGAGACGAGCTGCCAGCTGAACAGGTCAAGGACCCCGGCTTCCTCCAGGGCCCCCTTGATCCAAGCGGGCTGATTCCCGGCCAGGGCCAACGTGTAGCGCTCGGAGAGCTCCTCCAAGGCCTCCTTCGCCCCGGGGCGCAGCCGGGGGACGTAGTGCTCCGCCAGGTGCCGGCGCTGGAATTCCCGGAAGGCGTCCCTGAGGCGACGGAAGCGAGCGACATCCGGCCGGCAAAGCTCCCACAAAAGGAAACTCCTGGGATTACGGGCACAGCGCCGAGTGGCAGCGAGAACCAGCCGCGAGAGTTCTTCCTCGCCAGTTGGGATTCCCTCTTGGGCCAGAAGCTCAACCAGAAAAGAATCCCAGGCCGCGTACTCGTGATCCTCATCCAGGATCGGCCCACCCACGTCGATCAGCACCGCCCTTATCGTCATGGTCGCCCTATGTTAGCGGGTTCGCCGCCCCGGCAGAGTGTTATCTGTATTACATTTACCCTTGCAAGCCTGCCACCAGCTTTGCCCCAAGCTCATATGCCCGCTGGAGGAGCTCCGGCCGCTTCCGGGCCGGCGTGCCTCGGTCGGCGCCGGTGACGATCAACGTATCCACCAGCTCGACGTTCGCGTCCTTGCCCCACAGGCGCATCACCTGAAGGGCACAGGCAGGATCCCGGGAGGAATCGGCCACCCAGATGAACAGGGCCCTCTTCCTCTTGGCGATCCGCGTGCGGAAGGTCATCCGCCCATCAGCCTGAGGGACCATCTCGCTCAAGCAATTGCAGCGGTCGATCATGAGCTTGAGTTGCGCGCTCACGGTGCCATAGTAGGCAGGGGTGCCGATGACGAGGGCGTCGGCGCCCTCGAGCACGCGGTAGATCTCCTCCATCCCGTCCCGAAACATGCAGTAGCCGCCGGGAGGGCGCTTTCCGCAGCCCTGGCAGGGGCGGATCGAAAGGTCGGAAAGATAGATCTTCTCCACCTCCGCCCCTTGGGCCCGGGCTCCGGACAGGGCCTGGGAGACCAAGGTGTCCGTGTTCATCCCCTTGCGGGGGCTCCCCACCAAGCCCACCACCCACATCTCAGCCCGCTCCTCGAGGAAGGAGCTTGAACCGGATCCGAAGAAGGCCGTCTGCCTTGCGGCTGTAGCTTATGATCTTGAACCGTCCTAGTTCAGCTGTATTCGCCACGTGCTCCCCGGCGCAAGGGGTGGCGTCGAAGTCCCCGATACGCACGATCCTGATCTCAGTCGCGCCCTCAGGCACCTTCCAAAGGTCGTATCCCTTGGCCTCCGAAAGCGGGATGACCTCGCTTTTCACCGGATGCCCCTTCTCGATCTCCGCGTTGACCAAGCCCTCGATTTTTCTGATGTCTTCTTCCGAAAGTTCACCTGGCACGTCGTAGTCGCATTTACTCTTCTTCTCGCCAAGGTGCATCTCGAAGTTGCGCGTCGCGCCGAAGTGGTCCTTCATCACCCGGGTCAGGAT
>JAGGRX010000083.1 GCA_021159405.1 Candidatus Bipolaricaulota bacterium
AGGCCGGCCGTAACTATAACGGTCCTAAGGTAGCGAAGTTCCTTGTCGGGTAAGTCGAAAGCTTGCCCTGCCGTCTCGCAAGGGACGGTGAAAATCCGGCTCATATCGGGGAAGCCCTCCTGCCCAAAACGGGCGTGGGGTAATCCCGAGGGAAGTCGGCCCGCAAGGGCTTGACCCCGTAACGACTGACCCGAAAGGGGAGGCGCGCTTTACCCCAGCGCGCAATACGCCGGACCTCACCTTTGAAAAGAGACGCCTATGGAGGCTTCCTTCTAAAAGGGGGAATGGAAAATGGAGAGATTGCATCCCTGGTACGTGACGGGACTCGTCGAGGGGGAAGGGTCGTTCGTGGTGAGCTTCTCCCTCAGACGCAAACTGAAGGTGGGGATAGAGACCCGTCCTTCCTTCTCCATTTCCCAGACAGAAGGGAACCTGGAGCTCCTGAAGCGGCTGCACGCTTTCTTTCGCTGCGGTGGTATCCGCTACAGCCGGGGGGATCACACCTACAAATACGAGGTGCGCTCCATAGATGACCTGGTGAAGCGGGTCCTGCCGCATTTCGAGCGGTACCCGCTTCAGGGGGACAAAGCCCAGGATTTCCGGAAGTTTGCGCGCATCTGCAGGATGGTTTACGCAAACCTCCATCTGAACCGTGACCGCCTGCGGGAAATCATCGAGCTGGCTTACACGATGAACCCGGCGGGCAAACGCAGGCACAAGAAGGAAGTGCTCCTAAGGGCGCTCGGTGAGGGTAAGGGATAGTCTGCCCCCCGTGGAAACACGGGACAAGGTGAAGTTCCGACCCGCATGAAAGGTCCAACGACCTGGGCGCTGTCTTGACCGGAGGCTCGGTGAACTCGAGGCACGGGTGAAAACGCCCGTGACCCGCGGTGGGACAGAAAGACCCCGTGGAGCTTTACTGCAACCTGGTGTTGGGTCTTGGCATCCGTTGTCTAGGATAGGTGGGAGGCTGTGAAGCCCGGGCGCCAGCTCGGGTGGAGCCGCCCTTGGAATACCACCCTTCGGCTGCTGAGGCTCTAACCGGAGGCCGTTAGCAGCGGTCTTGGGACAGCGCCAGGCGGGCAGTTTTGCTGGGGCGGCAGCCTCCTAAAGGGTAACGGAGGCGCACAAAGGTCCCCTCAGGCGGGTTAGCGATCCGCCGTTGAGTGTAAGGGCAGAAGGGGGCTTGACTGCGAGGCCTACAAGCCGAGCAGAGGCGAAAGCCGGTCCTAGTGACCCACTGGCTCCGTGTGGAAGGGCCAGTGATCAGCGGATAAAAGTTACCCCGGGGATAACAGGCTGGTCTCCCCCGAGAGTCCACATCGACGGGGAGGTTCGGCACCTCGATGTCGGCTCACCCCATCCTGGGGCTGCACCAGGTCCCAAGGGTCGGGCTGTTCGCCCGTTAAAGGGGTTCATGAGCTGGGTTCAGACCGTCGTGAGACAGGTCGGTCCCTATCTACCGCGGGCGCAGGAGGCTTGAGGGGGTCCGCTCTCAGTACGAGAGGACCGGAGCGGCTGGGCCGCTGGTGTACCAGTTGTCCCGCCCGGGGCACAGCTGGGTAGCTAAGCCCAGACCGGATAAGAGCTGAAGGCATCTAAGCTCGAAGCCGACCCCAAGATGAGGCCTCCCCATCAGGGCCCTCCGAGACCAGGAGGTTGATAGGCCGCAGGTGGAAGCCCGGTGACGGGTGGAGCCGAGCGGTACTAATAGCCCGATCGGCTTGCGTAGCAGACGCTCTATTCACTTTTCAAGGCCGGAGATTCCAGGCGGCAGATAGCGGAGGGGAAACACCCGGTCCCATCCCGAACCCGGAAGTTAAGCCCTCCAGCGCCGATGGTACTGGGGGAAATCCCCCGGGAGAGTAGGTCGCCGCCTGGTTTTTTTATTTTGTTCTTGAGCAACGGGTCCGAGACTGGAGCAGCAGGTGTGGAATCAAAAGTAAAGACCTGAACATCCCGCTCGGATTTTCAAGTGGGGCATGGGGTCTCCCTTAGCT
>JAGGRX010000019.1 GCA_021159405.1 Candidatus Bipolaricaulota bacterium
AGATACAAGGCCATCCTGGTGGAAGAGGACGGGCGAAGTTGGTCCGGCATCCCAGGGCCTGGCGATGGAGCAGTTACCGGGCCACCGCCGGCGATGAGGAACCCCGCCTTTTTGACCATGTACTCTCTCGGTTTCACCGGGACCGGGCTTTCAAGATGGAGATCCCTGAGCGTGATAGCCAAAAAGATGGCGGAGGCCAAGGAAAGTGAAAAATAAAAACTTGACCCCTCCGATCGAACAAGATCAAAGGCGGTTGATCCAGGTGGCGAAAGGGGAGGCCCCGGCGGACCTCCTCCTTAAAGGGGCTAAGGTGCTCGACGTCTTCTCCGGGGAGTTTTCCCGCCGGGACGTGGCCGTGGCGGATGGGTGGGTGGTCGGCTATGGGGCCAAGGAGGCAAGGGAGGTAGTGGACCTCTCCGGGAAGTACCTGGTTCCGGGGTTCATAGACTCTCACGTGCACATCGAATCCTCCCAGCTCTCCCCTGCGGAGTTCGCCCGAGCCGTTCTCCCCCACGGGACCACCTGCGTGATCGCCGATCCCCACGAGATCGCGAACGTCCTGGGCCTGACCGGGATTCGGTATATGCTTGCGGCAAGCGAAGGCCTGCCATTGCGCGTGTTTTTCATGGCCCCATCGTGTGTCCCTGCCACCCCCCTGGAGACGGCCGGGGCGGAGCTCTCCGCCCGCGAGGTCGCCGAAGTTCTAAGTTGGGACCGCGTTCTGGGCCTGGGAGAGATGATGAACTTCCCCGGGGCCATCTCTGGCGATCCTGAGGTGCAGGCCAAGGTGAAGGCCGCAGCCGGAAGGCCCATCGACGGCCACGCTCCAGGGCTCTCGGGCCCTGACCTTTGGGCCTACGCCCTCGCCGGTCCCAGGACGGATCACGAGTGCACGGACCTGGCCGAGGCCCGGGAGAAACTGTCAGCCGGTATGCACATCCTGATCCGGGAGGGAACCACCGCCCGCAACCTCTCGGCCCTGCTTCCCCTCCTTTCCTGGAGGACGGCGCCGTTCGTTCACTTCTGCACCGACGACCGGCACCCGGAGACCTTGCTTTCGGAAGGGCACATGGACGACCTGTTGCGGAAGGCCATCTCAGGGGGGGTGCCTCCGGAAGTGGCCATCGCCTCCGCCACGATCCACACTGCCCGCGCCTACGGGCTTGCCGAGCTCGGGGCCATCGCCCCTGGGTACCGCGCGGACTTTCTTGTGCTTTCCGACCTTGAAAGCGTGGACGTGGAACGGGTTTACGTCGATGGGACGCTCGTGGCCGAGGGCGGGCGGCTGCTTGTGGACCTGCCAAGGCAGGACGCCTCCGAGGTTCAGGGCACGGTGCGAGTGGACCCAGAGAAACTCTCCTTCCGGATTCCCGCCGGTCAGGGCAAGGCCCGGGTGATCGGGATCGTGCCAGGGCAAGTGGTGACCGAAGAACTCCTCCTCGAGCCCAAAGTGGAGGCAGGGGAGGTGGTGCCAGATCCCGCCCGGGACATCCTCAAACTCGGGGTGGTGGAAAGGCACCGGGGAACCGGGAACGTGGGCCTGGGGCTCGTTAAGGGGTTCGGTTTAAAACGTGGGGCGCTCGCCTCCACCGTGGCCCACGACTCCCACAACATCGTGGTGGTGGGAGCTGACGATGAGTCCATGTTCCGGGCGGTGGAGGAGCTGGTACACCTCGGTGGTGGGCAGGTGGTCGTAGCAGGAGGGGAAGTGTTGGCCGAGCTTCCCCTTCCCATCGCCGGGCTGATGTCGGACCGACCCTTGGAAGAGGTGGCTCAGGCGGCTCGGGAGCTCTCCCGGGCGGCTCGGGAGCTTGGCTGCGGGCTCCCCGATCCCTTCATGACGCTTTCCTTCCTGGCTCTCCCCGTGATCCCCAAGCTCAAGCTCACCGACCAAGGGCTGGTGGACGTGGACCGGTTCCGCCACGTGCCGTTGTTTGGGCAGGGGTAAGTGG
>JAGGRX010000027.1 GCA_021159405.1 Candidatus Bipolaricaulota bacterium
TAGTGGATTGTCAAGAGAAATTTTCTAGCTAGATACCACTATAGTGTCCGTTCACTAACCTCGATGGCCGAGCTCGTGAGGTCTGCTGTCACCCCTGGCCATGGGCGGAATCTGGAAGTCCACCCCAAGCGGGTTTGCCATGGCCTCACTACGCCACCGTTATAACCTTTGGGATGCATGTGTTTTTTCCCATTCTCGTACCAGTCGGAGGAACGGGGGGAGGTTTCGGATGAGCCCGACGGTCGAGGCAGCGAAAACGTAGAACACCAGTGGTGCGGGCTCACCGGTGTAAGTGGAGAGAATGAGCATCACAAGGAAGCCCGCCGCACCCCCACTCGGGATCGCGTACCCCCTGATCGCAGGGATTCCCCGCACGATCAAGCCGACGAAGGTACCGACAAGCAAGGCAATAGTGAACGGCCGGAAGAGAAGGTAGGCCGTGACCCCGATGGAAGTGGAAAGCCCCCTGCCCCCACGGAATTTAAAGTAAAGGGGCCAGTCATGCCCCACGATCGCCGCGATCCCCACCAAGGCCGCCACCCACGGGGAGAGCCCGAGGACTCCTTTCGCCAGAAAGACGGGGATGGCGCCCTTCGCCGCGTCCAGGACGAATCCGATGATCCCGTAGATTCGCCCCCCTTTGCGGTAAAGGTTCGCCGCCCCGGGATTCTTCGTCCCCACCTGGTAGAGATCTACCCCTATCTTCTTTCCGATGAGCTGGCAGGTGAGGATCGAGCCCGATAGATAGCCGAGCACGATCATCCCGATTGCTTTCAGAATCTCCATTCGTTCCCCCTAATGAGAGATCTCGGGCAGGGGCTTCTTCTCCGCGGGAAAGCTCGATCCGAGTGCCCTGTCCGACTTTAAGATTACTCCCTCCAGCGCTTTCGCGCAGGCCTCATCGTGGCTGTGTAGCCCTGGGTCAGTCAGGGCCTGCGCGGCCTTTTTATAAAGCTGGCCGCCCTGGGACGACTTCGGGGGCTGTCCCTGGATGTGGGAGGCGACCGTGCAGCTGGCTACGACCTTAACTTTCAAGCTCTCGTTTCAGGATCTCACGTTGGGCGGCCACCGCGGCGGCGTGTGCCCGGTCCCCCTCCGCCCCGGAGCAGCGCCGGTCCAGCTCGGAGAGGAGCTCCGCCCGCCCGTACAGGATCAGGGTGTCCCCAGGGTGGATCTCGGTCCAGCCCCGCGGGGCGCCCACGTAGGTCCCGTCTGCCCGCTGGATCCCCAGCACCAGTACCCCCTCGTCCCTGAGCCGGAGCTCCGACAGCTTCCTTCCGGCCAGCCAGTCCTCGGGACGCACCTGGAGCTCGGCCACCTTGTAGCCGCCGGCTAGGTTTAATAGGGCCGCATAGTCCTGCACGTCCAGGGAGGTCCAGCGGGCCAAGGCCCAGCGGATGAGCCGCGACAGCCATCGGTCCACCCAAGGGCTTGCGGCCACTGCCCACAGGAAGGCCACCCCGCCGAGCAGGGCCGCCAGCTTGGGCCACAGCGGCCCGCGTTCCAGGCTGATCGCCGATAGCACCAGCGACGCCAGGGCGCTTACCACCCCGGCGTTCCCTAGCAGCATCAAAAGAAGCACGATCCGGCGCCTCACCGGGTGAGAAACCACCTGTTCCGACTCACTGGTGGTGAAGCCCACGCCGGAGAACGCCGACCGGGCCTGAAACCGGGCCGTCTCCCGCGATAGCCCGGTCAGGGTCAAGGCCACCGTCGCCACCCGAGTCACAAGAAGCGACAGCGCCAGCACTACGAGCAGGGAAACGATCGCCGTCATCCCCTACCAGGATAGCAACCAGCCGGAAGAGTTGGTAGTGCTGGGGGCCCAGACGGTGAGCGTGGCCAGGACCAGGGCGGAGAGCCCGTCCTGAAGGAGCACCGAAAGCGCCGCTATTGGTGGGTAAACTCGCCCCGATGGCGGAGGGACGGGTTTGGCCGGCTTATTTACGG
>JAGGRX010000085.1 GCA_021159405.1 Candidatus Bipolaricaulota bacterium
CCTAGAGCAGACCGGATTTGAGCCCCGAGCCGGTCAGAGGGACGACGACCTCCTCGCCCGGGGGAATTGCCCCCTGCTCGATGAGCCTTCGCAGGGCAGCTATCGCCACTGCCGACGTAGGCTCGATGTAAATCCCTTCCTTTTGCGCAAGTTCCTTCTGGGCAAGGGCGATCTCGCCTTCGGGGACGGAGACGGCGGTGCCCTGGACATCTCTAAGCGCCGCCAGGATCTCCCGGCCCCGGGGTGGAGCCGGAATGCACACCCCCTCGGCCATGGTCTTTCCGACCGACACGGGCTCCGGGGCCGCAAGGCCCCGCTCGAACGCCCGTACGATGGGGGCGCAGGCTGCCGCCTGAGCCACGTGTACGCGTGGGGTCTTAGCGATCCAGCCCAGGGCCAAAAGCTTCAAGAACCCGTAAACGATGCCCAAGAAAAGCCCCCCACCCCCTACCGGCACCACCAGGTGATCCGGGGCTCGCCAGCCGAGCTCCTCGGCGATCTCGTAGGCCACCGTCTCAAGACCAGCCACGAAGTAAGGCGATTCGTTGTGGGAGGCGTAGGCAAGGTCTTCCTTTTGTCGGCAGGCCGCCTGAGCGGCTTCCGTGGCCCGGGGCCTTGGTCCAGGAACCCTGACCAACTCCGCCCCATAGGCCTGAATTTGGGAGAGCTTCTTTTCTGAGGCGTGGGCAGGGACGAACAGAACCGCCCCAAGGCCCGCCCGGGCCGCATAGGCGGCCAACGCCGCCCCGGCGTTTCCGGAGGAATCGTCCGCCACCTTCCGGGCACCCAGCGCTGCCAGCACCGAAACCAGCACGCTCGCCCCTCGATCCTTGAACGAGCCGGTGGGATTGGCCCCTTCGAGCTTAAACGACAGCTGCACCCCCATCTCCTCCCCCAGCCTGAGGGAGGGGACCAGGGGCGTTCCTCCTTCGCCTAGGGACACGGGCTCGACATCCGGGAGGAACATCCGATAGCGCCACACACCTCGCCCATGGAGGTCGCCAGGTGCGGCACCTGCCAGGTCACATTCATACCGAAGCGGCGTCCCGCAATGAGGGCACTCAGCAGGCTGTGGCACGACCTCCGTCTCATAATCGCAGAAGGGACAGGTCAGTTTTCCGTGCATCTTCCCTCCCATATATCCATAAACTTGAGGGCGTCACGGAACATGTAGATGTTGTTGAACAGAACGTATACCGTATCGGCTTCCAATCCTTTCAGCCTCTCCCCTAGCCAGGCCAGGTCGTCCTCGGTGTAGGCGTAGTAGTACATCCTTTCCCCCGGCGGGGCCCCATGAAGCCGGAGGTAAAGGACGCCATCCGCCACGGCGGGCAGGGCCCTGAACGGGTCGGTGCAGTGGATCAGGGAGAACTCCTGGCAGATCTCCGCCACCCGGTCCGGGGCCTCCTGCCATTTCCCCCGCGGCTCCCACACGAGGAGGAAGTCGTCGCGGTCTATGGCCGACAGGAACTCCCGCAGGGCGGCCTCGTTTTCGGGGGTGGGACCAAAGGAAGGGGGGCACTGGAGAAGCAGGACCCTCGCCCGCAAGGTCCGGGCGATCTTTGCGGTCTCCGAGAAGGCCGAAAGCGCTGCCTCTCCCCGAAACCGGGCCTTATGCGTTACCTCTTGATACACTTTCACCGTGAACTCAAAGTTCGGGTTGACCGCATCGGCAAGGGCACGCCACCTTTGGGCGGTTGCAGCTCTGGGAAGCCGGTAAAAAGTGGAATTTACCTCAACCAAAGGGAAGCGTGTAGCGTAAAGCTGGAGCTTATGGGCAAAGTGTTCCTTCCAGTCAGGCATCCCCACGTCTTCCCCTCGCAGAGAGGACCAGCCACAACAACCGACCCTTATCTTCACGGCCGGATTATGGTAATCCAA
>JAGGRX010000149.1 GCA_021159405.1 Candidatus Bipolaricaulota bacterium
CCCTCGTGCGGCCGAACGTGTTCTCCGTACTGTTCCAAATGGCCACCATCTTTCAGAAGCGCGTGGCCGAGCTTGAGTCCCAGGTCTATCCACCGGAAATCCTGATCTCACCTGACTTCGGGGACCACCCTCCCACCTATTCCGATGTGGGCAGCGGGGTGGAGGCCGGCTACCAGGCGGCGAGCGCGGTCATTCCCGACCTGAAAGCGCTGCTTGAGGACTGATGTCGCCTCTCCCCAGGGTGGCAACGCCGGCTGTTTTGGCCCTGGGAGTCATCGCTGTCTCGTTCGGGGCCATCCTCATCCGGCTTACTCAGGCCCCGTCTTTGGTGATCGCGGCCTGGAGGATGATCCTGGCCACCGCAGTGCTCCTCCCTTTTGGCTGGGCCAAGGGAAGGAGGCTCACCCGACGGGGACTTGGCCTTTCCTTCTTGGCCGGGCTGTTTCTGGCATTCCACTTCGGTCTTTGGATCGAGTCGCTACGGCATACCACCGTGGCGAGTTCCGTCGTGCTGGTCGATACCAACCCTATCTTCGTGGGGTTGTTCTCCCTGCTTTTGGGGGAGCGACCCACGGCCGCCCTGTGGCAGGGGATCGTCCTTTCGGTGCTAGGTGGGGTGTTGATCGGTTGGGGCGATTTCGCCCTCGGGGGGGAGGCGCTTCTGGGGGACCTCCTCGCCCTGCTAGGGGCCATAGCGGCCTCCGCTTACCTCCTTGTGGGAAGGAGGGTGCGGCACCATGGGGAACTCATCCCCTACGTCTCTACCGCCTATGGGGTGGCAGCAGCCTTGCTCTTCCTCGGCCTTGGCGTTTTTCCCGGCCCGATGGTGCCGAAAGGGGTTGACTGGCTGTGGATTTCGCTCCTTGCACTCGGCCCTCAGCTCCTGGGGCACACCAGCTTCAATTGGGCCTTGAGACGGCTCCCTGCCTCGGCTGTGGCGGTGGTCACATTGGGGGAGCCGGTGGGGGCGGCGCTATGGGCCTACCTCATGTTTGGGGAAGGGATCGGCCCCGTGCAGGGGGTGGGGATGCTGTTGGTCCTTGCCGGGATTGCCCGCGCCCTGAGCGCGGTTAGGTTATGATGTAATCATGCCGGAACAGCCAGAGGTCATCGCGCGAGGGAAGGAGAAGATCGCTTGGGCCCGGGCCCACATGCCAGTCCTAGCACAGGTGACCCGTGAGCTTGCAAGCTCAGGTGCCCTGTCCGGGCTGCGGGTGGCAATGAGCATCCACCTTGAGGCCAAGACAGCGCGCCTTGCCCTGGCCCTCAAGGAAGCCGGGGCCGAACTCGCCGTCAGCAGCTCGAACCCACTGTCTACCCAGGACGACGTCGCTGCGGCGCTCGCCGCCGAGGGGATCATGGTAAACGCCCGCCATGGGGCAAGCGAGTCTGAGTATTTCGATGACCTAAAGCGCACCCTGGCGATAGCCCCCCAGGTGGTGCTCGACGACGGCGGGGATCTCACCTCCTTGCTGCATGGGGAGTGCGAGGAGCTGGGGAGGGACGTGATCGGCATCTGCGAGGAGACGACCACGGGTGTGGTCCGGCTGAGGAAGCTTTCCGCCGAAGGAAGGCTCAAGTGGCCGGCAGTGGCGGTGAACGACGCCCGCATGAAGTATCTTTTCGACAACCGCTACGGAACCGGCCAGTCCACCTGGGATGCGATCATGCGCGCCACCAACCTCCTCATCGCCGGAAAGGACGTGGTGGTGGTCGGCTACGGCTGGTGCGGTCGGGGGATCGCCCTCCGGGCCAAGGGGCTGGGCGCGAAAGTCACGGTGTGTGAGGTGGACCCGGTGCGGGCGGCCGAGGCCCTGATGGACGGCTTTTCCGTGGCCCCATTGGAGGAGGCGATCCAGGGGGCGGATTTCCT
>JAGGRX010000134.1 GCA_021159405.1 Candidatus Bipolaricaulota bacterium
ACCGCGGGGTCATGGGTGATTAAAATGCGGGTTTTCCCATCGAACGCCCTCGCAAAGGCCTCCATCACCACCTCTCGAGCCTCGCGATCCAAATGGGCCGTCGCTTCGTCGAATATCAGCAGATCCGGGTTCTTGAGGAGGCAGCGGGCGATGGCCACCGCTTGCCTCTGTCCTCCCGATAGATTCCTTCCCGCCTCGCTGATGAAGACCTTCCGCAAGTCCCCACTGAAAACGTGGATACAACCGCTTAGGGCAAGGGCCTGCTCTACATCTTCATCTGTAGCGGAAGGGTTCGCTATCTTTACGTTCTCCCATAGCGTCCCGGTAAATAAGAAAGCATTTTGGGAAACGATCCCTATTCTCTTGCGAAGCGAAGCTACATCGTATTTGTGGAGTTCTACCCCATCGATCAGGATTTCACCGCGGTAGTTTGGGTAGAAGCCGAGGAGGAGTTTCATCAACGTGGATTTTCCCGAGCCGTTCGGGCCAAGGAGGGCGACACGCTCGCCTGGCCCAATGGAGAAGCTTACGCCTCGGATGACGTCGCCCTGGGACGGGTCGTAGGCGAAAAACACGTTTCGAAACTCAACATGCCCTTGAAGCTTGTCCACTTTCAGATCGCCCCACAATTCCTTCTCCGTCTTTTCCTCGAAAAAGGGCATCAGCCGGGCTAAAGCCACTAACACAGGCTGGACTGTGAGGGCGAAACTGCCGAAGAGCTGGAATGGAAGGAAGATACGTCCCACGTACCCAGCGAGCGCCATGTAATCGCCCACCGAAAGTCTGCCCCGTGTGATCAGGACCCCTGAAAGCATCAGGACTAGCACACTGGCCAGATTGGTGAGGAAACCGATGGACTGAGTACCTCCGCCCATAAAGACGGATTGGCGCAGCCTCTGGGCCGCAACAGTGGAGAACTGCCGGGTGATCTCCCGGAGCTTGGCCTCCTCTGCCACCAAGCCCTTCAGGTCAGCCGCTCCGGAGACGGCCTCCTGCAAGCTTCCCCGGGTCCTGGCAGTGGTCTCCATGAGTGCTTGGGTGCTCTGGCGCAATGTTCTACTTGTGGCCCTGGTGATGAAGTAGTAAAGGGGAGCGAAGAGAAGCGCCAATCCGGTGACCTGGGGGCTGATGGCCGCCATAACCCCAATTGCTCCTCCAAATTGGATTATGCTAGAAATGAACTGGAAGATGGTAGGGGAAAAGATCCCACTTAGGGCGTCCACCTCGTTAAGGCGCTTTACGAGATAGCCACTTTGCTCGCGGTCAAGGAACTCCAGGGGCATCCCGAGGAGCCGCCCCAGGGCCTGGCTTTTCACCTCCACCGTAAACCGGGTGCTGGCCAAGGCGAACAAAGCTTGAGCGACGAACTGCCCTCCGGCGATGAGGAGATAAGCGACGATGGCGAGGGTCCCATAGTACACGATCTTCCCCACCTCGCCGACCATGATCCCTCGGTCGAAGAGGAGCTTGGTGAGGTAAGGGGGCGCCAAGCTGACAAAGCTCACGAGGAGTGTGAGCGCGCCCATCGCCGCGACCAACCCCTTGATCCGCCTCAGCGCCGGGCGCAAATACCGAAGCTGCACGAACGTCCTCATGTCCTCACCACGCGTTCCTTGTCAAGCCTTCCTACGAGCAGCGCTGCAACCAAGGAACAAACCCAGGGGCGATTTCCTCCGATTCCACGCTGGGCCCACCCCTGAGACCAATGTAGAGCATGTCAGTCTCCTGATCGTCTCCCCTCACGCTCACGGCAAAGACTGGTCCTCCAGAGAGCCTTGATGAATTTCACGGGCTTCATCGCCACCTACTCGGTAAGGTACCCCTCCTT
>JAGGRX010000128.1 GCA_021159405.1 Candidatus Bipolaricaulota bacterium
CACTCCACCGTCGGAGCCCTTTCTCAAACCGGCCCTTCATTCGCTTCTTCCATTGGCCAATGCAGGCGGGTGCACCCCGTAGGCCCGGGCCACTTGGGCCTCGGCCCCTTACCCCTTGGCCTTCAGGGCCTCCAGGACCACTTGGAACTTGAACGCTGGACTGTGCCTTGTTCCATCCTCCTTCACTTTACACCTCCTTGAGGTGGTTCCGGCCTAGTGGCGCACCTCAAACCCTGATCTGAAATTTCGGTGCCCTCCCTCTCAACCTGTAAAATGATAGGGAGGTGATGTCGATGCGGCTTTCGGGATACAGGTTCGGCCGGATCGAGGTGGACGGTGAAGTGTGGACCCAAGACGTCATGGTCCTCTTAAGCAAAGTGTGCCCCTGGCAGCGAAGGGAAGGCCACCGCGTTCACCCCGAGGATCTGGAGGCCGCCCTGGCCGAGGGGCCCGAGCTCATCATCGTGGGGACCGGGTTCTCAGGCCTCCTCAAACTCACCCCGGAAGCTGAGGAGAGTGTGAAGCGGCGTGGCATCGAGCTTTTGGCGGCGAAGACCGCCGAGGCGGTGGAAGCCTACAACGAGTTCGCCAGTAGGAGAAAGACATGTGCCCTTTTACACCTCACTTGCTGAAGAGGTAAAGTAGCGCCATCTCTCCGAATTGGGCGTGCAATTGGTTGCTTAAGCAGCTAAAATTCGTAAATCACCATTGGGAGGTTGTCAGATATGGACGACAGGAGATTTCAGTTCCTAAAAGAATTCCTCTCCACGATCAGCCCCTCCGGATTTGAGCAGGAGGCTGCCGGCGTTTGGCTTAAGGAGGCGGGCACGTTTGCCGACCGTACCTGGAAAGACCTCCACGGGAACGCCTTTGCCGCCGTGAACGAAACAGGGGCTCCCCGGGTGATGCTCGCCGGCCACATGGATGAGATCGGGCTCATGGTCTCCTATATCGACGACAAGGGGTTCCTTTACGTCCGGGGAATCGGCGGCTGGGATCCCCAGGTGCTTCCAGGCCAAAGGGTGTGGATAAAGGGCAAGGCCGGCCGGGTGCTGGGAGTCATCGGCCGGAAGCCGATCCATCTCCTTGAAGATGAAGAGCGGAAGAAGGTGGTGAAGCTCGAGGACCTGTGGGTCGACATCGGCGCCCGCTCCAAGGAAGAGGCGAAGAAGCGGGTGTCGATCGGCGACCCGGTGGTCCTTGCTTACGGGCCTGAGAAGCTCACGGACGAGCTTTTGGTCGCCCGTGGGATCGACGACCGCATCGGCGCGTTCGTGGTGCTCGAGGCGCTGCGATTGTTGAAGGATCTCTCACCCAAATGCGCTGTCTTTGCCGTGGCCACGGTCCAGGAGGAGATCGGACTCAGGGGTGCCAGGACCAGCGCCTTTGGCCTGGAGCCCAAGGTGGGAATCGCAGTGGACGTGACATTCACCACGGACACCCCTGGAATGGAAGGCGAGAAGAAGCGGGTGGGGGAAGCCAAACTGGGAGAGGGGCCGGTCCTTGCCCGGGGGGCAAATGTAAACCCCAAGCTGTTTGAGCTCCTGGTGGAGACCGCCCAGCAGGAGAAGATCCCCTACCAGGTGGAACCCGCCCCGCGGGGGACCGGCACGGATGCCAACGCCATCCAGCTCACCCGGGCTGGGGTAGCCACCGCCCTCGTCTCGATCCCCAACCGCTACATGCACTCCCCGTGCGAGATCGTGGCCTTCTCGGACCTGGAGAATGCAGCCAAGCTCATCGCCCACGTTTGCGCACGCATCGACGAGGACACCGAGTTCGTGCCGTAGTCCCGGGTCCAAGGACCCT
>JAGGRX010000038.1 GCA_021159405.1 Candidatus Bipolaricaulota bacterium
TCGGGGAATAGGCCCTCGATGAGCTCCCGCTGATCGGCGGGGATGTAGATGGTGGGTCTGCTGCCGTAGTCCCTGGTCCAGATCTCCGCGATCTCCGGGAGGGTAGCCCAGCGGACGAGCCCTTCCTCGGCGAGCTCCGCCACCGGCCTCAGGACCTCTTTCTCAAACCGCTCCACGAAATCATCCTTCACCAGGAGCCCCTGGGGAACGAAGATGCCCGCGGTGTACATCCCTCCGGGGTCAAGCTCCCCCCTCCGGGCTAGCTCCACCAGCTCGAAGAGGCCCCCGGCCTGCATGGTGGTGCGGCGCCAGGAGCCGACGTAGATGAGGGGGCTATCGGGGTCATGGGTGATGAAGTGGTAGCGGTCCCTGGGCTGCCAGACCCCGGAGGCAAAGAGGTCCGGCCCCTTGTGCCCCGCGGTCCCGGCACCCCAGAGGATCCTCCCGGTCCACGTCGCCCCAGGGAACATCCGGCCCCGGATAGGCTCCCGAAACTTCTCCCACCCCTGGGGGTTATCCGGGGGCCAATAAAGAAAGCCACCCACCACCTGGGACGGCTCCACCCCCAGCCTCCGGATGAGCTCTGCCACATCGGCGTAGTTGTAGATCCGCTCGTGGGAGTGGGGGTCGATGGAGACACCAAGGTCACGGAGGTACCGAACCACGTTCTTTCCGTCAGTGTTGGCGACAACCTCGCCCACATCGTACATAGCGGCCGCAGAGAGGAAGCACCACTCCGACTGCCAGTCAAAGGCCGCCCCATAGCGGTGAACAAGCTTTGCAAACTCCACCAAGGCATTACGCCACCGGAGGTAAGTCTCTTTATCTTCGGTGAAGTCCGGGTTTGTGGGCGGATCCTCGTTATGCATCACTATGGTGACATAGATCGGGAAGGGTTTTGTTGTCCCCCAGGCCAGTTCAAATGACAAGATCCCGAAGGCCAGGACGAGGAGTACAGGTATAGAACGCCGCATCATGCCTCCCTTGCCAAGGCGTTCAGGCCATAAGGGATTTTCAGCCATGCTGGTAATTGGTGAGAATCATTTCGAACTCCGCCTCCCAAGCCTCGCCCACTTGACGCTCTTGCCGTACCCACACTGGGTAGGGCACTCTTGGGTCCGGGGCCAAGGCCAAAATGGTGCGCTCCCCCGGCTGATCCGGGGCTGTAATCGTCCCTTTTACCGCCTGAACCCCTGCAATTTCTATTGTTTCTTCCGTGACGTAGGTTGCGCCACCGGGAAGGACATAGGTTTTGTGGGGCTCAACCGCAACGCCGTACATCATGGAGATCATCATATACGGGGCGACCCACCAGCCGCTTGTAAGCCACAAGGTTGGGCTCCACATGAAAAGCAAAGGCACATCAGAGGCCAGCTCCTCCAAGGAAGCGGGGCCGATGGCCTCGGTGCGCACAAGATATGTCCCATCCCCTTGGGGGATGAGCTCGATGGCATACGTAAACGCCTTCTGGTCTGAAGTTATCCGGTACTCCATGAGCAAGTGGCCGCCGGGATACAAACTGATGCCTGTTTGTCCGAAAGCCATGGATCCTGTGATCAACCCCAAAACCAGCCCTGCAATGATTTTTCTCATATCACACCTCCTTTCAAGGATTATAGTCTACTGGGGATAATCAAGCTCAGCAAAACGTATGCTTGGGGCAAAATCTTGAGCAGAAGGTAGACCCGTGCACCCCTGAAGAGCCGAGCCGCTATTTCCGCTGCGGGAAGCCGAGGAGCAATATGCGGAGGGATGATCGCATCCGACAGCTCGGGAAGCCATATCCTTTGCACAAGGGGAGAACAAGG
>JAGGRX010000078.1 GCA_021159405.1 Candidatus Bipolaricaulota bacterium
AGTACAATCCGGTGAAAGGAGAGCTGATGAAGCGGCAGGCTTGTGGGCGACTTTCAGTTGAGGACGTGGGCCGGAAGGTGTGCCTCGCCGGCTGGGTGCACCGGGTGCGGGACCTGGGGAAGCTGACGTTCATCGACCTTCGGGACGGAAGCGGTCTCGTTCAGCTTTTGTGCCGGGATCTTCCGGCTGCCCGCAAGCTCTCCCATGAGGACGTGATCCGGGTGACCGGGGTGGTGGCGCGCCGGGAAGCGCCGAACCCCGACCTCCCCACCGGGGAAGTGGAAGTGGTGGTGGAGCGCATGGAGGTGCTCGCCCGCGCGGGCGCGCTCCCGTTTTCAGTGGACGAGGACCCCCCTAAGGCCAGCGAGGAGACGCGCCTTAAGTACCGCTACCTCGACCTCAGGCGGCCGCGCATGCAGCGGAACTTGCGCCTGCGCCATCGGGTATGCCAGGCCATTCGTCAGTACTTGGATCGCGAGGGGTTCATCGAGGTGGAGACTCCGCTACTTACCCGCTCCACCCCGGAGGGGGCACGCGATTTCCTTGTCCCCTCACGCCTCGAGCCGGGGAAGTTCTACGCCTTGCCCCAGTCGCCCCAGCTCTTTAAGCAGATCCTCATGATCTCGGGGGTGGAGCGGTACTTCCAGATCGCCCGCTGCTTCCGGGACGAGGACCTCAGGGCCGACCGCCAGCCGGAGTTCACCCAGCTCGATTTGGAGATGGCCTTCCTTGAGGCCCCCGAGGAGCTTTTCGAGCTCATCGAAGGGCTCCTTTCCCACGTGTTTCAGGAGACGATCGGGGTCGAGCTTCCAAGGCCCTTCCCTCGCCTCGCCTACGAGGAGGCGGTTTTCCGCTACGGCTCGGACAAACCCGACCTCAGGTTCGGGCTTGAGC
The DNA here is from genome assembly GCA_021159405.1 of Candidatus Bipolaricaulota bacterium. Classification (GTDB taxonomy): domain Bacteria; phylum Bipolaricaulota; class Bipolaricaulia; order Bipolaricaulales; family Bipolaricaulaceae; genus 64-32. The sequence continues at coordinate 895 of JAGGRX010000078.1, forward strand.
TCGTCGACGCCACAGAAGTGTTTGCGGGGACGGAGTTTCGCGTGTTCCGGGATGTGATGGCGACTGGCGGGCGGGTGTTCGCCCTCCGGGTCCCGGGCCGAGCCGGGGCGAGCCGCAGGGAGCTAGGGGAGCTAGAGGAGGTGGCCAAGACTTACGGGGCCAAGGGCCTTTTGTGGCTGGCCCGGGGGGAGTCCGGGCTCCGTGGCCCCTTGGCCCGCTATCTCCCCCAGCCGGAGCGCCTCTGGGAGGCCACCGGGGCCCAAGTGGGTGACCTGCTTTTGTTTGTGGCCGGCCCGCCCGTGAGCGCGGCCCAAGCCCTGGGGCAGGTGCGCCTCGAGCTGGGGCGCCGGCTCTCCCTCATCCCGGAGGGGGAATGGCGCCCGGCCTGGGTGGTGGGGTTCCCGCTTTTGGAATGGGACGAGGAGGAAGGCCGCTGGACCGCGGTGCATCACCCGTTCACCTCACCCCGCCCCGAGGACCTCCCGAAGCTCATGGCTCCGGATTTCCCGCAAGAGCGCCTGGGGGAGCTCAGGGCGAACGCCTACGATCTTGTCCTGAACGGGGTGGAGCTTGGGGGTGGTTCCATCCGGATACACAGGCGGGACGTGCAGCAGCGGATGCTCGAGGTGCTGGGGATTGGGCCCCAGGAGGCCGAGCGCAGGTTCGGCTTCTTCCTCAGGGCGCTTGAGTACGGGGCCCCGCCCCACGGGGGGATCGCCTTGGGCTTGGACCGCCTGGTGATGATGCTGGCTGGGGAGTCCACTTTGAGGGAGGTGATCGCCTTCCCCAAGACGGCCTCCGGGGCCTGCCCCCTCACCGGGGCCCCGGCTGAGGTGGACGAGGACCAGCTCCGCCAGCTCCACCTTAAAATCGAAGGCTGACAAA
>JAGGRX010000037.1 GCA_021159405.1 Candidatus Bipolaricaulota bacterium
CCCATGCCCTGCTCTCCCGGGGGGTGGCCGGGATCCGAGGGCGCACCCTGATCGTCAACCTGCCCGGGAGCCCCAAGGCAGTGCGGGAGGGGCTGCTTTCGATCCTACCGGCCCTGCCTCATGCCCTGGCCATCCTTTCCGGCAGCACCGCTGATGAAGATCACACCTTTCGTCCCCGCCCTCGAACGTAGTGAGCCAATACATGGCAACCCCCTTAGAGGCTCAGATCGTCCAGCGGGATAACCGGGAGGGCGGCCTTCGCCCCCCTTGGGGGCCAAGCCGGGTAGAGCGCCTTGCACTTTTTTCTCTCCCATGATTTCTCAACACTCTGTTGGGGGACATGAATGCCCGACGGGCGGTTCCTCCCAGGTGTCCACGATCTGAGGGATGCCACACTTTTTCAAGAACTCGTTAAACGCTCCTAAGTCCGGTCTTGGGGGTGGGTCACCATCTCTTGCATAGGTTAAAAAGTGCCGAAGGGGGGAAGGATGGCTTACCATGTGTTACCCACAAGGGTTCTGCGCCAATTGCCTCCTTCCCCCTCCGACTTCCCGGGTGGCTGATAGACGGATCCGCAAGGCAGCTATGCAAGTGCCCCCGGGGAAAACAAAGGAGGTAGACGATGAAAACCCCTGCGGCAGGTGACCTCCAAACTGGAGGGGAGCAAGTGGCAGTGGGCGTTGACCCTTCCCGGAACGCCCTACAGTTGGCCATCCTTGCTCCCCATGGAACGGTGAGTAAGCGCTTTCCACTGACCCCAGCTTCTCTGCGCAGTATAGACGCCCTGCTCGGGCAAGGACAAGGGGTAAGGATCGGGGTGGAAGGCGCCGCTACCTGCGGGGCGATTGTGCTGTTGCACTGGCTCCGCCAGGGCTACGACATCCGAGAGGTGAACCCCCAGGTCTCCAAACGGCTGCGGGAGTGCTTCACCGAGGCCCACACCGATGCGAGTGATGCCCAAGGGTTGGCTTGGAGTGTGAGATTCCACCCCAATCTTCCCCAGGTTCGGCTCACCGTGACCACCGCTGCTTGGAAGAGGTTGAGTCGGCTCCGTACCCGGTTGGTGAAGGCACAAACCGGGCTTTACAACCGCCTGCACTCCCTTCTCGCCGAGTCCTACGGGGCGGTGTACAAGAGGCTGTTTCCCAACCTCAAGAGCAAGAGGGCTCTGGAGTTCTTTCAGGCATTCCCCACCCTGGATGACGCCTTGAACGACTTGCCGCAGGTACGCTCACTCCTTGGGGAGGAGAAGGCCGCGTTATTGGAGGAAGCAGGGCGTTGGGGCGAGGATGTCTACCTGGAGACATTGAGGCTCGAGATCCGTCTCACAATCCAGCTCCTTTTTGCTCATCGGGCAGCGATCAAAGGGGTGGAAGCGAAGATGGCCAAGTTAAGTAGAGCTGATCCCCAAGTGGAACGGCTGAAGGCCGTTCCTGGGATGGGGACCACCCTTGCCCTGACGATCCTGGGGCACTCCGGGGACTTCAGCCGGTTCGAGAGCCACGATGCCTATGCTGCCTACTGCGGCCTTGCTCCCACCGTGTGGCAATCCGGACAAAGCCGGGTCTATGCCAAGCGCAGACGCCGCTACAGTCGGCCGTTGAGGCAAGCGTTCCTTCAGCTGGCGTTGACCCAATTGCGTCGGAACCCCGAATCCCGGGCCTACTACGAGCGGAAACGTGGGGAAGGAAAGCCCCATTGGGTTGCCCTCACCGCCCTCGCCCGGAAGCTTTGCAAAAGGGTCTACAAGCTGATGAG
>JAGGRX010000177.1 GCA_021159405.1 Candidatus Bipolaricaulota bacterium
CCCTCGGGGAGGTAGGAGCGGTCTACACCCACTTCACCGGCGGGGCCGGGGCCCTGGCCGCCCAGGCCATCCGCAGGGTAAAAGAGGTCCACTTCCTCGAAGAGCTCGGGATCCCGGAGGCGGTGTGGGTATTCGAGGTCGAAAAATTCGGGCCGCTAGTTGTGGCCATGGACGCCCACGGCCGGTCGCTGTACGCCGATTTGGCGCAGGTGGTGGAAAGGAATATGGAGAAAATCCGCGCCCGCATCCAGGAAGGTTAAATGAACCACGGAGAACACGGAGATCACGGAGGAAATCATGAAGCAACCACGAAGGCACCAAGGCGCAAAAAATCAAAAATTCGGAATTTTTGCGTTAGAAAAATAGGAATTTCCTCACGCCTACGTGTCTTAGTGGTAGGGTGAAGCTCGGTGCCCTCTGTGTCCTCTGTGGTTAAGGAAACGGAGAGGGAGGGGGATACATGGCGGAGGAACGTAAGCCGAAAGTGGAGGAACTTCTGGCGAAGGCGAAGGAGCCGGCCCGTAAGGCCCCGGCCTGGCACGCCTTCTACCGGGGCAAGCTCGGCGTGGCCCTGAAGTGCGCCATCACCGATTACCAGGACTTCGGGATTTGGTACACCCCGGGGGTGGCCCAGCCCTGCCGGGAGATCGCCCAGTCCCCGGAGAAGGTGTTCGAGTACACCAATAAGGGGAACTTCGTGGCCGTGGTCTCCGATGGAACGCGCGTTTTGGGCCTGGGGGACATCGGGCCCGAGGCGGCCCTCCCGGTCATGGAGGGCAAGGCGATCCTGTTCAAGTACCTGGGCGGGGTGGACGCCTTCCCGGTCACCATCGACACCAAGGACCCGGACGAGCTCATCCAGGCGGTGAAGTGGATCGCTCCCGCCTTCGGGGGAATCAACCTGGAGGACATCTCCTCCCCCAAATGCTTCTACGTCCTGGACCGGCTGCGGAAGGAGCTCGAGATCCCGGTGTGGCACGACGACCAGCAGGGCACGGCTTCCATTGTGCTCGCAGGGGTGCTCAACGCCCTCAAGGTGGTGGGGAAAGACCCCAAGAAGGTGACCTACGCTGTGATCGGGGCCGGGGCGGCAAACATCGCCTTCGTGCGGGTTCTTTTGACTTATGGCGTCCCGGCGGGGAACGTGATCATGGTGGACTCAAAAGGCATCCTGCATCCGGGCCGTGAGGACCTGGAGGCTAAGAAGGACGAGAACCCATACAAGTGGGACTACGCCAACCGCACCAACGCCGAGCGCCGGACCGGCGGGATCAAGGAGGCCTTGGAGGGGGCGGACGTGTGCGTGGCCGCCTCCAAGCCCGGCCCAGGGACCATCAAGCCCGAGTGGGTGGCCGGAATGGCCAAGGACGCCATCGTCTTCGCCTGCGCCAATCCCATCCCCGAGATCTGGCCCTGGGAGGCGAAAGAGGCCGGGGCCAGGATCATCGGGACAGGGCGAAGCGACTTCCCCAACCAGATCAACAACTCCCTTGGCTTCCCAGGCATCTTCCGTGGGACCCTGGACGTGTTCGCCCGCACCATTACGGACGAGATGGCAATCGCCGCCGCCGAGGCCATCGCCCAGACCGCCGAGGAGAAGGGCCTTTCTGAGGAATACATCGTCCCCACCATGGCCGAGTGGGAGGTTTTCATAAATGAGGCGGTGGCGGTGGCCAAGAAGGCCATCGAGCAGGGGGTGGCGCGCCGGATCCT
>JAGGRX010000030.1 GCA_021159405.1 Candidatus Bipolaricaulota bacterium
TACGACTTGACCAAGTATTACGGCGACCTTTTGGCCGTGGATCACATCTCCTTCCAGGTGCGGCAGGGGGAGGTCTTCGGCTTCCTGGGCCCCAACGGCGCCGGGAAGACGACCACCCAGCGGATGTTGACCACGCTCCTGGAACCAACCGAGGGCCGGATCGTCATCTTCGGACACGACCTGGCCCGCAACCCCTACCCGGTTAAACGGCGAATGGGCCTGGTGCCGGAGGAGTCCACCGTCTACACCGAGTTGACCGCCTGGGAGAACCTGATGTTCACCGCCCGGATTTATCGGGTGCCCCGTAGTGAACGGGCGAAGCGGGCACAGGAGCTCCTCGAGGCCTTCGGCCTGTGGGAGAAGCGGAACGTAAAGGTGGAAAACTTCTCCAAGGGAATGCGCCGCAGGCTGAGCATCGCTATGGCCATCATCCATCGGCCGGCACTTCTATTCCTGGACGAGCCGACCTCGGGACTGGACGCCCAGTCCGCCCGCGCCATCCGAGACCTGATCCGCCGGCTGAATGCCGAGGGGACGACCATCTTTCTGACCACCCATCAGATCGAGGAGGCCAACCAGCTCTGCGACCGGGTGGCGATCATCAACCACGGCCGCATCGCCGCCATCGATACCCCGGAACGGCTCAAGGCCGCCTTCCGGCGGGTGCAGTCGGTGGAAGTGGCGCTGGAGCCGGACGGACAGGCCCACGGCCGGGCGCTGGGGGCATTGCCGGGGGTGACCACAGTGACCAAGATGGGCGACAAGTGGAGGCTGTATACCGAGGACCCCTCGGCCCTTTTGCCCCACGTAATACGCTACGCCGAGGAACGTGGGCTGCGGGTGGTGAGCCTGAGCACGCTCGGTCCCAGCCTGGAGGACGTGTTCCTGGAGATCACAGGGCAGCAGGTGGGCACAGTGCGACACGAAATGCGGGAAGGTCAATCCCGTCGTCGAGGGATGAGGGGAGGTCGGCGATGAAGGGCGGGTGGTTACAACGGATAAAAGATGAACTGGCCCAGGCTTGGGCCATAGTGGTCAAGGACGTCAAGGTCTACTACCTCCGGCCGGGGATGATCATGTTCGGCTTCTTCATGCCGTTTTTCATGTTCTTTTCGTTCTCGGTGCGCCGGGAGATGGAGGCGGCGCAGGCGGTCGCGCGCCTTTTGGCCTTGACCACCTTTTTCACCGCCGCCGCGGCCGGGCCGTTCATCATCCCCCTGGAGCGGCGCCTGGGCACCTACGACCGGTTGCTCGCCGCGCCGATGTCGCTCCTCACCCTGCTTTTGGGCAAGACCGCGGTGGGGGCTCTCTTCGCCATCATGGTGTCGACGTTCGCCCTGCTCGTGGGGGTGACGGCGTTCGGGGCCACCGTTGCCCATCCGGGCCTGCTTTTGGCCGGGGTGCTGCTGGGCGCTTTCGCCTTTTCGGCCCTGGGACTGATATTTGGCTCCATCCCCACCCGCAACCCCGGCGACGTCCAGATGCCCAGCACGCTGCTGCGCTGGGGCTTGCTTTTTGTAAGCGGCGTCTTCATTCCGCTTGAGGAGATGGCCCCGGCGGCGCGGGCGGTGGCCTACCTTTCGCCGCTCACCTACGCCCAGGACCTGATGAACCACGCCGTGCCGGGCAAGGGCCTCCTCAGCCCGTGGTTGGACCTG
>JAGGRX010000014.1 GCA_021159405.1 Candidatus Bipolaricaulota bacterium
GGGATCTCCGTGCCGCAGGAGGGGCAGCGGCCTTCCCGAAGGCGGTTCTGAAGTATGTAAAAGCCGTGCCGCCGGATCAGGGTCTCACCGCAGCTCGGGCAATGGGTGTCCTCCCCCTCCCCGGGGACGTTTCCCAGGTATACGTACTTTAGCCCTGCCTCAAGGCCGATCCTCCGCGCCCGCCTGAGGGTGGAAACGGGCGTGGGCGGCCGGTCAGTGACCCGCCAGGCGGGGATGAACCGGGAGATGTGCCAGGGGATGTTCGGCGACACCCCGCTTAGGAACTCCGCCAGCCACGCGAGCTCCTGTGAGGAGTCGTTCCAACCGGGGATCACAAGCGTGGTCACCTCCACCCACACCCCGAGCCCCACCATCCGCTCAATGGTGTCCAGCACCGGCTGCAGGGTCGCTCCGCAATGGCGGCGATAGAACTCGTCCGAAAAGCTTTTCAGGTCGATGTTTATCCCGTGGAGGTAGGGAGCGATCTCCCGGGCCGCCTCCTCGGTGAGATACCCGTTGGATACGAACACGTTTCGGATCCCCTCCCGGGCCGCGAGGCGCGCAGTCTCATAGGCAAGCTCGAAGAACACGGTGGGCTCGGTATAGGTGTAGGCGATGATCGGGGCTCCCGCGGACTTGGCCTGGGCCACCAGCTCCTCCGGGGTCACCCGCTCCCCCAGCACCGCCCCCCCATGCTCCCGAGGATATTGGGATATCTCCCAGTTTTGGCAGAAATCACAGCGGAAGTTGCAGCCCACGGTGGCGATTGATAGGGCCGGCGCCCCGGGGAGGAAATGGAACAGCGGTTTTTTCTCTATCGGGTCCAAGGCTTGGGACACAATCCGCCCATGTACCAGGGAGTACAAGGTGCCGCCCCGGTTCTCCCGCACCATACAGACGCCGCGCCTCCCCTCCGGGATGAGGCACCGGTGTGCGCAGAGGTTACACCGCACCCGACCTTCCCCGGCCGGCTCCCAAAGCATCGCCTCGTGCATCTCATCCGCATGGTAAACCCGCCCCCCTCTTTCGCCAAGGGCCTGTCCGAGGCTTATCCTTTATCCCGGGCTCGAGATGGACGTCACTGTTAGGCTGGGGTTTCCGGAAGGGGAACGGGAGCGGGCCGCGGGGATCTTGTACGAAGCCCTGGAAAAGGTATATCAGGCCGTGTTCGGGCCGCCCAAGCGGGCTAAAGGCCTCCTCGCAAAACACCTCAGACAGGACCGCACCATAACCGCCCTTGTGGATGGACGTGTGGTGGGCGTGTGTGGGGTAAGCTACGGGAAGAAGCGCTTCCTTGACCTTGGGCTTTGGGATGTGTTCCGAGAGTTTGCCTTCTCGGCGTTCCGGGTGATGTTCGTGGGGAGCGTTTTTGATGAGCGAGCCGCCCCTGGTGAGATGATCGTGGAGTCCTTGGCGGTGGCCCCGGAGTTCCGTGGCCAAGGGATCGGGGGCTTGCTTTTGGAGGAGGCCGTCGCCCAGGCCAAAAGACGGGGCCTCGTGCGCGTGCGCCTCTACGTGGCCTTAGGCAACGAGCGAGCGCTGAGCTTCTACAATCGTCACAAGTTCGTGGTCAGGCGGTTTCAACCGCTTCCCTTCCCCTGGAACAGGCTCGTGGACCTGGCCGGAGCCTATGAACTCATCAGGGAGCTCAC
>JAGGRX010000160.1 GCA_021159405.1 Candidatus Bipolaricaulota bacterium
CTTGGCTTCCTCGGCGGACATGAAGAAATCCCGGTCGGTGTCCTTTTCGATCTTCTCCTTGGGTTGGCCGGTGTGCCGGGCTAGGATTTCGTTGATTTGATCCCGGGTGCGGATGAGCTCCTCGGCGTGGATCTTCACGTCGATGGCCTGCCCTTGCGCCCCGCCCCAGGGCTGGTGGATGAGGATCTTGGAGTTGGGAAGCGCATACCTCTTCCCCTTGGTCCCGGCCGCCAACAGCACCGCCCCCATGGAGGCAGCCATGCCCACACAGATCGTCCGCACCGGACACTTCACGTACTGCATGGTGTCGTAGATGGCCAGCCCAGCAGTCACCCCGCCCCCAGGGGTGTTGATGTAAAGGAAGATGTCCTTCTCCGGGTCCTTGGCCTCCAGGAAGAGGAGCTCGGCCACCACCACGTTCGCCACCTCATCGGTGATGGGCCGGCCCAGGAAGATGATCCGGTCTTCAAGGAGGCGTGAGTAGATGTCGTAAGTGCGCTCCACATGGTCTACCCGGTCTATTACCCAAGGGATCTGCATCCTCATTCTTTCCTCCTTGCCCGTTCGATGATCCAATCTGCGGCCCGCTCAAGCACGAGCCTTCCCCACATGCGCTCCGGTTCCACCCCGGCCTCTTGGGCGCGTGCTTTTACCTCTTCCTCCGAGGGGAGAAGCCCCTTCTGCTCGGCGATCCTTCTCGCCAAGATCTCCCGGCGCAGCCTGCGGCGGACCGCTTGCTCCACCTCCCCCCGCAGCTCGGGCTTTATCTTGAGGGCCTGCATCTCCTCCTCGGTGACCTGGGCGAGGAGCCCGGGTGGCGGCTCGAGCTTGAGCTGATCGGCCAGGGCGTCCAGGGCGGCAAGACGCAGGTTGTGCCGGCGCTCGGCTTCCTTCCTCTTGAGAAGCTCTTCCCGCACCTTTTCCACCAGCGCCTCCCAGGACTCCTCCCCAAAATGGGTCGCCGTCTCCTCGTCGTCGGGGAGGATCAGCTTGTAGACGGCCGTCACTTCGAACTCGCCCCTGCGGCCCTGTTCGTCGGAAAGCTCCACCCGCTCGCCGGCCTTGGCCCCGAGGAGCTGTTTTCCGATGGGACGATTCGGGTCGAGCTCCACCTCCCACATCCGCTCGCCCCGCGCGATGCGGACCACGTCCCCGGCCTCGGCTGGACCATCTTTTGGCTCCAGCACCGCTGCCTGCCGCCTAAGGTCCGCGAGCACCTCCTGAAGCTCCTCCTCACTCACCTCACAGGGGGGTGGTTCCGCGAGGGAGATCGTAAGCTCGTCGGGGATATCAACCTCTGGCAGCACCTCGAAGCTCGCCTGGAACGAGAGGTATTCGCCCCGCCTGAACTTCACCTCGGACACCTCGGGGGTGGTGACAGGCTCAAGGGCCGCCTTGGCCAACGCCCCGTCCAGCCCCTCCCGGATGAGGGCCTCCTTGAGCTCATCTTCGAACTCCTGCTCCCCGTACCGGGCGAGGACCAGGTGTTTGGGGGCCTTCCCCGGGCGGAATCCGGGGATGAACACCTCCCGGGCGATCGCCCTCAGGAGCTCCTGTTCCTTTTTCCGAACCGTTTCTTGGGGGACCTCCACCGCCAGGGTAACTCGGTCCCCTTCCCGCTTGACCTCAAATCGCGTCTCGTTTTTCTC
>JAGGRX010000084.1 GCA_021159405.1 Candidatus Bipolaricaulota bacterium
TGAGAGCTTCTTGTGGCAGAACCACCAGTCATAGCAATCGATGGCCCCGGCTTTGGCCTCCTTAAGGCGCCCCTTTGCGCCCTCCTCCGAGGCGGGCGGCGGGACGATGATCCGATCCCCGATGAGTTCGTTATTCGGCCAGCCAGCGGGAATGGCCGCCTTCTCCTTGTCCGCAAGCTGCAGGGCCCTCACCAGCCGCAGGATCTCGTCCATGTTCCGCCCCACGTTCAGGGGGTAGTAGATGATCGCCCGTACGATCCCTTTCGGGTCGATGACGAACACCGCCCGCACCGTCTGGGACTCGGCCGCCTCCGGGTGAAGCATCCCGAACAGGGTTCCGATCTTGCCGGTGTTGTCGGCGATCACCGGGAACTTTATCTCCACCCCCAGCTTCTCCTTTATCCACTCCACCCACTTGATGTGGGAGAACACCTGGTCGATGGACAGGCCTATGAGTTCGCAGCCGAGTTTCTTGAACTCGTCATAACGTTTCTGGAAGGCCACGAACTCGGTGGTGCACACCGGGGTGAAGTCCGCCGGGTGAGAGAACAGGACGACCCATTTCCCCTCGTAGTCCTTCGGGAAATGGATGGGCCCATGGGTGGTCTGCGCCCTGAACTCCGGCGCCGGATCTCCGATAAGCGGAAGCCTTCTTTCCTGCATAGCTTCTCCTTTCAAAAACTTTTGAAATTTTCGCGGGGGGCGCCGCACACCGGGCAGTACTCCGGGGCCTCTCCCTCCACGGTGTAGCCGCACACCGGACAGATGTAGACGGTCTTTAGCTCGATGTCCTGCCCTTTCGCGGCGGCCTCTTTGGCCTTCTCGTACATCCGGGCGTGGATCTTCTCCGCCTCCAAGGCGTAGTGGATGGAGCGCTTAGCCCCTTTCTCGCCTTGAAGTTCGGCCACGGCGTCGTAGGCAGGGTACATCTCCTCCACCTCGAACGTCTCCCCGGCGATGGCCTCGGCCAGGTTCCTTGGGGTGTCCTGGATGCCGGAAAGCTCCCGCAAATGGTTCTGCGCATGGACCTGCTCCGCGTAGGCGATGGCCCGGAACAGCCTGGCGATGTTGGGCTTCCCCTCACGCTCTGCTACCTCGGCGAAGATGAGGTAGCGCATGTGGGCCTGGGATTCCCCGGCGAACGCAGCTTTCAAGTTCTCCTCAGTCATTTTATGCATGGTTCCTCCTTTCCCTCCTGGCAGTGAGGACAGATTCCTTTCAAGGTCAGTTCGTGGCCTATGATCCGGAAGCCTGGGCCGAGATCGAGGTGGTCTAGTTCTGTCTGGTAGGGGATATCGACGTCGTAAATTCGGCCGCAGGAAAGGCACAGGAAGTGATAGTGAGGCTTAGTATTGGGATCGAACCGATCCGCCTGCTTCCCGTGGAGCTCCATTACCTTCCCCTCCCTAGCCAGGGCCCGCAGGTTCCGGTACACGGTGGCCAAGCTGATGTCATGGCCTTGCCCTTTGAGTTCCCGGTAGAGTTCCTCGGCGGTGGGGTGGTCGGTGCGCCCTTCCAGGGCCTGGACGATGATCCGCCGCTGCTTGGTCCAACGCCATCCCTGCCGCCCGCTTCCTTTCATGATCATCATTTGCATTTTAAGGAAGGCCGGGGCGGTTGTCAACCTACTATGGGGAGAAAGGCC
>JAGGRX010000079.1 GCA_021159405.1 Candidatus Bipolaricaulota bacterium
CAAGCAAGGCTTTCCGAAAGTGCCTCCCTCACCCGTTCTCCAGTGGAACGAACAGGAAAGGGGACTCCAACAACCATAGACGCCGACCTTTGTCATCGCACTTCCTCATCCATACCATAAACGTTTGAGACACCCGGAAGGGGGGAGCATGAAGGAGCCCAAAAAGCTTGCGGTAGCGTTTCTCTTGTTGGCCTACGCCGGGGCGGTATACGGTGGGCATCTTCCGTCCCACCCGGTGATAAGCCAGGTGCAGGTAGCAGGGGAGGAATTCGTCGAGCTTTATAACCCTACGGATGCGACTGTTGACCTCACTGGCTGGTACTGGTGCTACTTCACCTCCACCATGACTGGTTGGGAAGCTCCACATCGCAAGAGGGGATTCCCAGCGGGAGCGAGAATCCCGCCAAAGGGGTTCTACCTCATACAGGTCTCCGGCGTTCCGACCGTAACTGCGGATTGGAGCATAGGTTACAAAAGCGGTCAGCTAAGCGACACCTCCGGAACTGTGGCCATCTTTAGGGGGCCTCCCTCTGCCGAAACCCTCGTGGATGCAGTTGGTTGGGGCAAGGAGGTCGTCCTCCGAGAAGGAAGCCCCGCTCCGGTTCCCCGGCGTGGGGAGAGCATTACCCGCAGGTTCGTGTCCGAGGTGTTCGCCCCTTGCCAGGACACAGACGACAACGGTGCCGATTTTGTAGTTCAGTCCATTGCCACCCCTCGCAGCTCCCGCAAGGCCGTGGTGATGATCGCTGCCCCGGAGGCAGCCAGTGGAACATTCGGGGAGACCATTTGCTATACCATCTCGCTGAAGAACTTGGGCACTGAAAACGGCGTCCTTTCAATCCTTGCCCAAGATAGGCTAGGTTGGCAGCTGTCGCTGAGCACAAACCGCCTGCTCATCGCACCCGGTCAAGAGGTCCAACTGCACCTTTACGTCACGCTTCCAAAGGTTGCCGAGTTTGTAGCCATTGACCTTGAAACAACCGGGCTGAATCCCGCCGAACACGAGATCATCGAGATCGCCTGGGTAAGATTCGAGAGAGGCGCTGTCGTGGAAAGTTTCTCCTCCTTAGTTCGTCCCAAGCAACCGATTCCTCCTAGGATTACAGAGTTGACGGGTATTTCCAACGATGAAGTGGCCTCTGCCCCGTCCATTGAAGAGGTTTTACCGGGGGTGCTTGAGGCGCTTTCCGGGCGAACCGTGGTCGCGCACAACGCTTCGTTCGACCGTGGATTCCTGGAAACAGCGGCGAGTAGGATGGGGCTTGCGGTCATGGATGTCGCATGGGTGGATAGTTTAGAAGCAGCGAGGCGTGCGTGGCCAGGACTCGCGAGCTACTCGCTCTCCTACCTCCGCCGGTGGCTTGGGTTACCCCTGGGGCAAGAACATCGGGCGCTGGCGGATGCTAAGGCCGCGGGGCAGGTCTGGCTACTCGCTCTCCAGACGGGCAAGGTCGCCCTCACGGACGTGATCACCGTGAGCGCGTATCAACGAGCGACTTCTCCCTGTGCGATCACAAAGGTACATGTTGAGGCAAGCCCGAAGCCATCCATGTAGGGCTGTGTCATACCCATCCAGGCCATCCCCTCTACCCAGCAAAGCACAACCTCATT
>JAGGRX010000028.1 GCA_021159405.1 Candidatus Bipolaricaulota bacterium
GAACTTGGATTGTCAAGAGTTCTGGCCGCGGATTAGCCGGCGCAGCTCCCGCAGCCTTTCCCTCACCCGGGCTTCCCAGCCGCTCTCCTTAGGCCGGTAGTACTCACGCCCGGAAAGCCCCGGGGGCAAGCACTCCATGGGGGCTACTCCCTCCGGGAGGTCGTGGGCGTACTGATACCCCTTGCCGTAGCCCAGCTCCCGCATGGCCTCCGTCACCGGGTTCCGGAGGTGGAGGGGCACCGGCTCGTTTATCGTGCGCTGGACGTCCGCCTTGGCCTCGCCGTAGGCCCGGTAGAGGGCGTTGGATTTGGGGGCCAGGGCAAGGTAGACGGCCGCCTGGGCCAGGGCCAGCTCGCATTCCGGCATCCCCACCAGCTCCACCGCCTGGGCGGCCGCTACCGCCAGGCGCAGGGCGCCCGGATCCGCCAGGCCCACGTCCTCGCTTGCGATCCTCACCAGCCTCCGGGCCAGGTACCTCGGGTCCTCCCCGGACTCGAGCATGCGAGCAAGCCAGTAGAGGGCCGCATCTACGTCGGAGTTGCGGATGGACTTGTGCAGGGCCGAGATCAAATTGTAGTGCTCCTCCCCGGCCCGGTCGTAGCGGGGGGCCTTCCTCCCCAAGGCCCGGGAGAGTTGTTCCAGGGTGAGCTCTCCCTCCCCTTCGGCGGCCACCGCCGTCTCCAGGGCGGTGAGGAGCCGCCTGGCGTCCCCATCGGCGTAGCGGATGAGGAAGGCCCTGGCCTCCGGGGTGAGGGAAACGCGCCCCCCGTAGCCCCGCTCGTCGGAAAGGGCGCGGGAGAGGAGCTCTCCCAGCTCCTCCTCGGACAGGGGCCGGAAGACGAAAAGCTGCGCCCGGGAAAGGAGGGCCGGCCTGAGGGCGAAGGAGGGATTTTCGGTGGTGGCGCCGATGAACAGGACCGACCCCTCCTCAAGGTAGGGGAGGAGGACATCCTGCTGGGCCCGGTTCCAGCGGTGGATCTCGTCCAGGAAGAGAAGATCCCGCCCCCCCGTCCTCTCCCAAAGCTGGCGGGAGGACTCCAGGGCCTTCCTCACCTCCCCGGTGGAGACGAGGGCCGCCGAGGCCCAGACGAACTTCGCCCCCAGCCGGGCGGCGATGATCCTCCCCAGGGTGGTCTTACCGGTTCCCGGAGGTCCCCAGAAGATGAGGGCGGTGAAGTTGCCCGACTCGATCAAGGCCCGCAGGGGGCCCTTGGGTCCCAAAAGGTGTGGCTGCCCCACCACCTCGGAGAGATCCCGAGGCCTAAGCCTTTCTGGCAGCGGAGCCTGACCTTGCCAGAGTCCTTTCATCTCGCCATTTTATACCTTGACAGGGCTCGCAGGCAGTTCGTAAGATTCGGCGGGCCGTTAGCTCAACTGGCAGAGCAGCGGACTCTTAATCCGCGGGTTGGGGGTTCGAGTCCTCCACGGCCCATAAACCGTGAACCGTGATCCGTGAACCGTAATCCGTAGTTGTAAATCGTGCTCTGATAACGGATCACGGGTTACGGATTACGGATCCTGGGTCGTTAGCTCAGTTGGCAGAGCACCGGCCTTTTAAGCCGGGTGTCGCAGGTTCGATTCCTGCACGACCCACAAG
>JAGGRX010000094.1 GCA_021159405.1 Candidatus Bipolaricaulota bacterium
GAGAACATCTTCAAGCCCTACTTCGACCCCCTTGTCGAGGCCGGCATGGCCACTACAGACCAAGCAGAGCGGGCTAAAGCCTACTACGAGATCTCACGCCTTGCCCATGAGTACGCCATCGATATCTGGCTGCCTCAGGCCGAGGGCTTGAGGAACATCCGCGACTGGGTGCAGGGGTACCCGTTCAACCCCATCTTCCCAGGGCCGTACTTCTACCCAATGTACAAGGCCTACGAGTAGGGTTGAGACGGGTTGACCCAGTTGTTAGACTAGAGGCAGGGGCTGAAAAGGCCCCTGCCTCTATGCTCATGTGTTATGTAAAGGAGATTAGTTGATCGCTTACATTGTTAGGCGGCTGCTTCTGCTCCCCATAGTCCTATTTGGACTTTGCATCATGGTTTTCGGCATGATGAGCCTGCTTAGTCCATATCAGCGTGCCTCCGTTTTCGTAAGTGACGTCACCCAGCTTAAAAACCAAAGCATAGAGGATTTGATCGAGCGCTTTGGACTTGACGATCCTCCCTGGGTTCAGTTCGCCCGCTGGTTTAACAACGTGCTTCATGGAGACCTTGGTTGGTCAGAATCAGCGAAGCGCTCCGTGTTCGATGCCTTCAAACGCTTCCTTCCTCAATCGGTTGAGCTCGCCCTTTGGTCAGCTATTCCCATCGTCTTCGGGGGGATATGGCTGGGCCAGCTTTCGGCTGTCAAGCAAAACAAGCCGGTGGATCACGCGACCAGGGTGTTCGCGATCGTGGGCTGGTCCCTTCCCACCTTTGTGGCTGGGCTTTTGGCCTTATTTGTGTTTTACGGAATCCTTCGCTGGTTTCCACCTGGCCGTCTGAGTTTGGAGGCCAGTCACATCGTGTATTCCGACCAGTTCCGCCTTTATACAGGCATCATCACGTTAGATGCGATCCTGAACTGGAATTGGTTTGTGTTCGCTGATGCCTTAAGACATCTGGTGCTCCCGGTGATCGTGCTCTCGTATGTGAGCTGGGCGATGTTGTTACGTGTAACCCGTTCCAGCATGCTGGAGACCTTGCGGCAGGAGTATGTGATGACCGCCCGGGCCAAGGGGCTTCCCGAGCGGATTGTTATAAAGCGCCACGCTCGGCGAAACGCGCTTATACCTGTGGCCACCGTTGCCGGACTTACAGTGGCCTTTCTGTTCAACGGTCTTGTGATCACTGAGTACATCTTCGACTTACATGGCCTAGGGCGTTGGGCAGCCAATGCCGCGCAGCAATTCGACCTTCCAGCGCTTCTTGGATACCTTTTGTTCAATGGCTTTCTGATCGTGATGGCCAACTTGATCGTGGACATCATGTACGCGTTCATCGATCCCCGGGTGAGACTGGAATGAGGACGTTCTTAAAGCTGCTTAAAAACCCGCTTGGCTTAAGCGGGCTTTTGTTGATCCTCTTTTTTGGGATTGTAGCCATATTGGCGCCGGTATTGGCCCCTCCCAAATGGCCTCATGAGCCATATCGGATACCTAGAGATGGGTACCGGGCAGAACCGCGTCCCCCCAGTCCTGAGCATCCGTTTGGCACGGCAGAGGGACAATACGATATCTTCTA
>JAGGRX010000110.1 GCA_021159405.1 Candidatus Bipolaricaulota bacterium
AAAAACCTGGGCCTTCGTAAAGTTCGACCCACCAAGGTCTCCGCCGAGGTGGCCCAACAGCTGGTGGAGCTTATCCGCAACCATGTGTTCCCGGTGGGGACCCGGCTGCCGCCCGAAAAGGAGCTCGCCGAGCGCATGGGGGTATCGCGGGCATCGGTGCGGGAAGCGCTGGCTGCCCTAGAGGCCGTGGGGTTGGTGGAATCCCAGCCCGGCAAGGGCAATTTTGTGAGGAATGTCCCCACCAACGCCGGCTTGTTTGAGCCCCTGATCCTCCTTGAATCCGAGGCCGGAGTGCAGGAGATCATCGAGGCCCGCAAGGCCGTTGAACCCCCGGCGGCAGCACTGGCCGCAGAGAGGCGGACCGAAAACGACCTGGAGAGGCTGGAAACCGTACATGCCGCCATGGTCCATCACGCTGGCGAGGGTCACTTCGAGCGATACTTTGCGTACGACAAGGCCTTCCATCAGGCGCTGGTGGAAGCCACCCAAAATCGCCTCCTCGTCCGAGTCATCCTCCCCCTGGTCGAAACGATGGACCAGCACGTCTACCGGGAGTTTACCAGAAATTATTACATCAAGGACCCCAAAACCTTCCAGCGGGTCCTCTCCGTCCACGCCGAGATTCTGCAGGCTGTAGCCGACCAAGATCCAGCACGGGCAAAGAGAAAGATGCTCTCCCACTGGGAGCGGATGCGCAGGGTATACGAACGCTAGTGATATTGAAAAGGAGGTCGCAAGGATGGAGAAAAAGACGGTTGTAGTGGCGCTGGGGGGGAACGCCATCCTCCAGCGGGGGCAGCGGGGGACGTTCGAGGAGCAGCTTGCGAACGTGTACCACACCGCCGAGCAGCTCGCGGAGATGGTCCTCTCCGGCGAGTGGCGGATCGTGATCACCCACGGAAACGGCCCCCAGGTGGGGAACATCCTCCTGCAGCAGGAGGCGGCCAAGGAGGTGGTCCCGCCGATGCCGATGGACGTGTGCGGGGCCGAGTCCCAGGGCCTCATCGGCTACATGATCCAGCAGTCACTCCACAACATCCTGGAGAAAAGGGGGCGGGGGGACATCCCGATCGCCACCGTGGTCACCCAGGTGCTGGTGGATAAGTCCGACCCGGCGTTCCAGAACCCTACGAAGCCGGTGGGCCCCTTCTACTCCGAGGAGGAGGCGAAGAAGCTCCAAGCGGAGAAGGGCTGGCATGTGGTGGAGGACGCCGGGAGAGGCTGGCGAAGGGTGGTGCCGTCTCCGGATCCCAAGGCCATTGTAGAGCGGGATTTCATCCGGATCCTGGTCGAGAATCGGGCCATCGTGATCGCCTCCGGTGGCGGCGGGATCCCGGTGATCAGGGAGGATGGGGAGCTAAAGGGCGTGGAGGCGGTGATCGACAAGGACCTGGCCGGAGAACGCTTGGCCGAGGACGTAGGGGCCGATGTGTTCCTCATCCTGACGGACGTGGACAAGGTTAAGCTCAACTACGGAAAACCCGACGAGCGGCCACTGGACCGGATGACCGTGGAGGAGGCCAAGCGGTACCTCGCCGAGGGGCACTTCGCCAAGGG
>JAGGRX010000008.1 GCA_021159405.1 Candidatus Bipolaricaulota bacterium
GAATTTCTCGGTGCGCAGGACTTCGATCGACGGCTGTTTGACGAGCTAATCCCGCTTCCCGACGGGACGAGTTATAACGCTTATCTTGTCAGGGGATCGGAGAAGACCGCGCTCATCGACACCGTTGACCCGACGAAAAGCGACGTCCTCCTAGAGCAGCTTTCCGAGGTCGAGCGGATCGATTACCTGGTCTGCCAGCACGTAGAGCAGGACCATTCCGGGACAATCCCTCAGGTCCTGGCATGTTACCCCGAAGCCCAGATCCTAGCCACACCTAAAGCCAAGCCAATGCTTGTCGACCACCTGAACGTCGATCCAGCTCGGATCAGGGAAGTCGCTGACGGAGAGGAAGTCTCCCTTGGAGACCGCACCCTCCAGTTCATCCACGCTCCCTGGGTACACTGGCCTGAGACGATGCTTACCTACCTCCCCGAGGAGGGGATCCTGTTCACCTGTGATCTCTTCGGGGCGCACCTGGCGACCACCATGGTCTACGCGCACGACCGGGGGTGGGTGTACGAGGCGGCGAAGCGTTACTACGCTGAAATCATGATGCCCTTCCGGACGAGCATCGAAAAGCACTTAAGGCGTCTTGAGGGCTACAAGATCAGGATGATCTGTCCAAGCCACGGGCCAGTCTACGATGAACCCAACTTCATCCTCAACGCCTATAGAGACTGGGTGTTCTCCCCGCCGAAGAATCTGGCCCTTCTCCCCTATGTTTCCATGCATGGCAGTACCCGGATGATGGTGGAGCATTTGGTGGCTGCCCTGGTCGCCCGCGGGGTCGAGGTGGCTCCCTTCAACCTCACTGTGACCGACCTGGGGAAGCTCGCCCAGGCGCTTGTAGACGCGGCCACGGTCGTGTTCGCTACTCCTACGATGCTCACCGGCCCCCATCCCAGCACCGTCTCGGCAGCTTACTTGGTGGCTGCCCTCCGGCCAAAGCTCAGGTACGCTGGCATCATCGGCTCGTACGGTTGGGGTGGGAAGGCAGCACAGGTCATTCAAGACCTGCTAAGTCCACTGAAACTTAAGTGGCTAGAGCCCGTGATCGTCCGCGGGATTCCAAAAGAGGAAGACTTGAAAGAGCTGGACAAGCTGGCAGACGAAATCGCCAGCTTTCATAGAAATCTGGAGTGAAAGGAGGCTTGAAGTGAGACTAGGCGACCTTATAAAGACAGCGGAGCAGGAAGGCAAGGAAAAGCACGTGCCGGTGATCGAGGTTTCCGACTGCCTTGAGCCGGGCTGCTCGGGCAAGGTGATCAAGGTAACCGTGGGGAAGGAGGTCCCGCATCCCAACACGGTGGAGCACCACATCAAGTGGATCATGCTGTTTGGGGTGCGGGGCGGGGTGGCAGTGCACATCGCCACCTTCGATTTAGGACCCACCTACGGGGCCCCGGAGGTGACCGCCCACGCCAATTTGGAGGGCTTTTCGGAACTGATAGCCGTGGAGTACTGCAACATCCACGGCCTGTGGGAAAGTTCTTACCAACTTTAA
>JAGGRX010000171.1 GCA_021159405.1 Candidatus Bipolaricaulota bacterium
GGTCACAAGGTGGCAAGGAGGCGATGCACCTCTTCGAGGGAACCGCGGAAGGGGCCGGGCCGCTCCAGCTTAAGGGTGGTGAGGGCGGCGGCGAACCTAGCCGCCTGCCTCGGCTCGTCCCCAAGCAACCTGCGGCCGAGGTAGGCTGAAAAACAGCTATCACCACGTCCGGTGCGACCGGCCAGGGAACGGGGACGGAAGGGCGCCTCGTAGATCTCCCCCTCGGAAAGTACCGCCACACCCCCTTGATGGGTGAGCACCACTTCCCTTGGGCCCAAGGCCGCAAGCTCGCGAATTGCCATAGCCCGATCTCCTTTTCCCGTAAGGGCTTTGGCTTCTTTATCGTCCACCTTAAGGTACCGCACCAGGGGCAGGGCCTCCCTGGCCCAGGGCCAGCCGTCCGTTACAAGTTCGTCCCCCACTAGCTTCCTTAAGCACCCTTGGGCGTCCAGGGCGAGAGGCCCCCTCGCCGCCACGGCCTGCAGGAACGGAAGGTCGACCTCGTCGGCGAAGATCGTACCCACGTAAAATAGACGTGCCTCCACGTCCGGGAGGTCCTCCTCACGAAAAGTCCCGGCAAAGCCTAAAGGGCGGCAAATGCGGAAGTCGGAGTCAGGATCAGGATGGTAGTTTTCGATCCCGGTGGTCTCCGGAGTCCACACCGGGAACACCTCGATCCCGAAGGAGCGGAGCTCCTCGAGCATCCACGCGTCCTCCTTGGCCAAGCGGGTGACCACGGCCACCTTGAGCCCCAGCCGGGCTAAGACTGCACCGCCATAGTAAACCGCTCCCCCGACCGCCTCGCGTGATTCACTTCCCCGGACGATGCGCCCCTTATCCAAATGCCCGATGGCGACGACGTCGTAGTCCGTTTTCATCTTTTTCCTCCTTCGGTAGCTTCCTTCTCTCTAGTAGCTCAGTGACCACTGCCTTGACCCGTTCCGGGATATATGCCCTCAGCGCTTCCCAGTCCGTGAAGGCCTCGGGAGGGAGTTTGACCTCTTTGGTAAACCGAAAGCTGGGAACGAACGCGAACCGCCGCAGATTCTTGCGGATGACGCGATCGATTTCCTCGGTGGGGGTGAGGGCTTCGGTGAACATGTCCTTCACCAAGAGGCCCATAGCCCCTGCCCCAACGGTACAGGCATACCAAGTGCCCCAGCGGGGGAAATGGTATGGGTCCGGGGCAAACGCGTGTTTTCCCGGCTGGCAGTAGAGGACCGGATGGGTGTCCTGCATCCTCCAGTTGGGGAACCGATGGAGGATCCCGTGCCAGGATGCCTCAACCGCAACCACCCTGCCCCCCTTCTCCACCGCGACCCACACATGTTCGAGCTCATACAAGTGCTGAATATCCCAATCCCACCAGATGGCGTATTCGATCACACAATCTGCACCAGGGGGCACAGTGACCATGCGGGGGAAGGAGGGGGATTCCCCGGGCTCCCAGAACACGGT
>JAGGRX010000150.1 GCA_021159405.1 Candidatus Bipolaricaulota bacterium
GCGCTTAACGCATTTTGGCAGGCGATCCTGGTGCTGTTTGGGGGCACTTCGGTGGCGCTTGTGTACAAAGGTATCGATCGCAAGCTCGCCGCCCGGATGCAGGGGAGGATCGGCCCTCCAATCCGCCAGCCGTTCCTCGACCTGGGAAAGCTGCTGGTGAAGGAGACGGTGATCCCCCGCACCGCTGTGCGGTGGGCGTTTTCCCTGATGCCGTTCCTGGCTGTGGTCGCGGCGGCCACGGTGTTCCTTTATCTACCGATAGGGCCCTTTCCCCCCGTGCTTTCAAGCTACGGGGACCTGATTTTGGTCCTGTATCTCCTCGCGGTGCCGGCCATCGCCATGGCCATCGGTGGATTCGCCGCCGGCTCCCCCTACGCCGCGGTGGGTGCTCAGCGTGAGCTTGTGATGCTCATGTCCTACGAGTTTCCGCTGGCGGTGGTGGTAGTGGCGTTGGCCTGGCGGGTGGCTGGGCTAGGGGTAGGCCCGGCTTTCTCCCTCGCCACCTTGGCGGCCAACCCCTTGTGGACGCAAGTAGGGCCGCTCGGGGTCCTGGGGTTGGTGCTGTTGCTCTTGGTACTGCTCGTCGTAACCCCGGCGGAGCTTTCCAAGATCCCGTTTGACATCCCGGAGGCGGAGACCGAGATCGCCGGAGGGCTCATGGTGGAGTACTCCGGGGTCAACCTAGCCCTGTTTTACCTCGCCGACGCCCTGAAGACGGTGGCCATGGCCGCCTTGGTCGTGGCGCTGTTCATCCCCTACGGGATCGCTGCCCCCTTGGGAATCGGGGGGGTAGGGGGGCAGATCTTGGATCTCGCCTTCTTCTTCGTGAAGCTTTTCTGCGTCATCTTCGTTGCGGTGACCACGGTCAGGGTGGCGTTTGCCCGCCTCAAGGTGGATCAAATAGCCCGGGGTTTCTGGATCCCCTTGACTGCGGTGGCCCTGGCAGGGCTGCTGCTTCTCGTCCTGGACAAGGCGGTGGTGGGATGATCTTAAAGACGCTCTTTTCGCAGCTTTTGACCCGACCTGTTACGAACCGATTTCCGGTGAAGTACATGCCGAGGAGCGTGACCGGACTCCTTCGGAAGGTGGAGGAGGGCAAGGCGACGATCCATCCCCCAGTGCCCGTACCGGAAAAGTTCAGGGGAAAACTCGCCTACGACCGCGAAAAATGCATCGGCTGTCAGCTCTGCATCCGGGTCTGTCCAGCGAGCGTGATCAAGTTTAAGCCGGAGGAGAAGAAGATCCGGATTCATGTGGCGCGCTGCACGTTCTGTTCCCAGTGCGTGGATGCCTGCCCGGTGGGGGCGCTTTCCATGAGCCAGGAGTTCTTGCTTGCCGACTACGACCGGTTTTCAGGGAACCTGATCGTGGAGTGACTCACCTCCCTCCTTCCCGCTTGACTCGCCTCCTGGGAGCAGGGGCCC
>JAGGRX010000131.1 GCA_021159405.1 Candidatus Bipolaricaulota bacterium
CACTGTTGGTGGCTCGACCGGGAAGCAATCGCTAACATAACGCCATGGAACGATGCCTTTCATTTGAGGGCCTCCCAGCGCTGGGGAAAGGTGGGCTCCTTGCTCCCCTGCTCGTTCATTACCCCGGCCAAGTGCATGTCCCGCCGGAGCTGGGGAAGCATGGGGAGGTGCTTCCCTACCTGATCCTCCTCGGCCGGCCGGCCGCAGGCAAATCCGAGCTCATCCAATTCTTGAAAAGCCCGCCTCCGAACGAGCGGGCCGAACGTTATCACGTGGGGACCAGGCAAGTCTTTGACGACTTTCCTATCTTGCAGGAAAAGTTCATTGAGGATGATGTCTGGGAGAAGGTGGGGAGAGGTCGGCAACCTGCTTTCGAAGAACTTTTCCGATTATGGAAGAGCAGCGGGTGAACCAGAGGTGCTACTTCCTCCTTGGGGAGGCGCCCACTAAGGAGGCAGCAGCCAGGATCGCGGAGGTCTTTTCAGGTTGCCCCTATGTCTACTTCATGGGGGCGTTCGGGGAGATGGTGGTGGGGATCTACTACCTGTCCGGAGAACACCAATGGTGGCTCCAGGCGGTGGCCGAAAACCCCCAAGCCACGTTGGGGCTGAAACGGGCGGCCCTGTACGTGACGGACCGGCCGGCATTCCCGGCCGGGATGGAACCGCGCATCCCGAAGGAGCGCGGGGAAC
Organism: Candidatus Bipolaricaulota bacterium; assembly: GCA_021159405.1. Taxonomy (GTDB): domain Bacteria; phylum Bipolaricaulota; class Bipolaricaulia; order Bipolaricaulales; family Bipolaricaulaceae; genus 64-32. Next base: position 693 of record JAGGRX010000131.1, read on the forward strand.
GCTCCCCCTGCGGGGCGTATTGCCCAGAGTGCCCGCGGTACCGGGACCCTTGCCGGGGCTGCCCCGCCTCCCGCCACTTCTTGGGCTCTTCCTCGAGGGGAGAGGGCAGATATGGGGATCGATAGTGGCAAGGGGAATCAGCGCTCCTCGATCGTGTAGCCGCAGACCGGACACTTCCAGGTGATCTCCCCGGTTAACGGGTTCCAGCGCACAGGCACCATCAACCCTTCATGGCATTTCGGACAGGGAATCCCCTCCAGGGTGGTGTGCAAGGAAGCCTCAGCCTCGCCTCCCGTCTCCACCTGGACGCCCTCCGGCACCTCTAGGACCACGTGTATCTCCTGAGGTCCTGTCATTCCCTCGATCGCGATGGGCCCGGAGAGCCGGATCGCGACCCCCTCGTCCTTGAGCCCAATGAGCACGACAAGCAACCCGGCCAGCAGCCCGGCGACAAGCAACAACGCCACGATTCCAAACCACCGTTCCATCCCGATCACCGTCCTTTCAGACAGTGTAGCCGCTTGACAAAAGGGGACCCAAACGATTGCAGTAATGCAACCTAAAGGGGGTGAAAGCGATGGTGAAGACAGACCTCTTGTCTACGGGTGATCGCCTTTGTCCCAGGGGCGCTTTCTCTCCCTGTAGCCGCTAAAGCCCTCTCGCCTGCGGCCAGTTCCTTCCAATTCCCGGTTCGGGAGATGGG
>JAGGRX010000121.1 GCA_021159405.1 Candidatus Bipolaricaulota bacterium
AAGCTTTTTTACAGCTGGACGAGCCGGGCGGCGAGCTTGCGCCCGCGGGGTACGTACTCGTAGAGCCGCTCATCCACCAGCCTCCCGGCCCGCACCAGGATCTTCCCATTCACCATCACCGTGTCGGCGTACTGGGTGGCGCAGTGGAGGAGCCCGGCCACCGGATCCGCCGCCCCGGCGTGCTCCACCCCCGAGATATCGAACAGGGCAAGGTCGGCGCACTTTCCCACCTCCAGCGTCCCGATCTCCTCTTCCCGATGCAGCACCCGGGCGCCACCCAACGTGGCAAGCTCCAGGGCCCGCCTTGCCGGCATGGCCTGTGCCCCATAGCGCAACCGGGAAAGGAGCATGGCCTGCCGGGCCTCCCGGATCATGTTGGAGTGGTCGTTTGAGGCCGAGCCATCCACCGCAAGGCCCACCCGCACCCCGGCGGCGAGCATGTCCACCACCGGGGCGATCCCGGAGCCGAGGAGCATGTTTGACGAGGGACAGTGGGCCACCCCCACCCCCGCCTGGGCGATCTTCCTGATCTCATCAGCGTTTATGTGTACCATGTGGGCAAGCCACACGTCCTCGGAAAGCCAGCCCAACTCCGCCAGGTACTCCACCGGCCGCAGCCCGAACTTCTCCAGGCAAAAGGCCTCCTCGTCCAACGTCTCGGCAAGATGGGTGTGGAGTAGGACCCCGTGCCGGCGGGCAAGCTCGGCGGTCTTCCTCATGAGCTCAGGGGTAACCGAAAACGGGGAACAGGGGGCCAGGGCAATCCTCACCATGGCCCCGAAGGATGGGTCGTGGTATCTTGTGATCAGGCGTTCGGAGTCGGCCAGGATCTCCTCTTCGGTTTGCACCACGTCCTCCGGGGGCAGGCCCCCGTCCTTACGGGAAAGGGACATGGAACCTCGAGTGGGGTGGAACCGGATCCCAAGTTCCCTTGCGGCCTCGATCTCAACGTCGATGAGCCTCCCTTTCCCCTTGGGGAAGAGGTAAAGGTGGTCGCAGGTGGTGGTGCAGCCTGAAAGGAGCAGTTCCATCCCGCCCAAGATGGTGGAGACGTAAACCGCCTCCTCGTCGATCCCCCGCCAGCGCTCGTAGAGGAAGACAAGCCAATCGAACAGTTTTTTGTCCGCGGCCCCGGGCACGGCCCGGAACAGGGTCTGGTACAGGTGATGGTGGGTATTCACCATCCCCGGGATCATCACCTTATCGTGGCCGTCTATCACCTGGTCGAACGGCCCCGGTGGGGGCTCGCCTTCCCCCAACGCCGCGATGCGGTTTCCCTCCACCAGGAGCCAACCGCCCTTAAGCTCCCGCCCCTCCGGATCGAAGGTGACGATCACCCCCACATCCTTAAACAGGATCCTGTTCATCCTTCC
>JAGGRX010000127.1 GCA_021159405.1 Candidatus Bipolaricaulota bacterium
CATGAATGGATATCATTCAGGTGAAGAATGGATTTACAAAAGGAGGTGGCTGGAATCCCGCCTCGCCCGGGCTGTGGAGGTCCATCCAGTGGTGATACTCACCGGGGCACGCCAGGTGGGGAAATCGACGTTGCTCCGTAACGCCGCGCCGATGGGGGGCTGGCGCTACGTCTCCCTCGACGACCTCGATGTCCTCTCCCAGGCCGAGCGCGACCCTGAGGCCCTGTGGGCCGGAACCGAGACGGTGGTCATCGATGAGGCTCATCGTGCTCCAGGGCTGTTTCTGGCCGTAAAGCGGGCAGTGGACGAGAAGCGAGGCATGCGGTTCGTTCTATCTGGCTCAGCTAACTTTCTACTCCTCCGCAGGATCTCTGAGTCCCTGGCCGGACGGGCCGTGCACTTCATTCTCCGCCCTATGACCTGGGGCGAACAAGCGGGACTGTCCCCTACCCCGCTGCTGGGTAGCCTATTGGCCGGGGAGTTGCCGCCCGAGGGACGCCTGGGTCGGCTTGATCCCATCCCCTTGGTGCTCAAGGGCTTCCTGCCGCCCCTGATGTGGCTGACCTCTCGGGAGGCCTCCGTGGAATGGTGGGGCGGATATGTAACGACCTACCTGGAGCGGGATCTGAGGGATCTCTCGCAAGTCGCTTCGCTGGCTGACTTTCGGCGTGTGATGGAACTCGCCGCCCTGCGCACGGGGCAGCTGGTGAACCAAACCGAGCTGGCCCACGACGCCGGGGTATCCCAGCCGACGGTACACCGTTATCTGAACCTGCTCGAGACGTCATTCCTCCTTCACCGGGTGCCAGCGTTCGCGAAAAGCAGGACCAAGCGCCTCATCAAGTCGCCAAAGCTGTACTGGGCCGACCCGGGACTAGCCGCCTTCCTCATGGGGCACTATACGGAGGAGGGACTGCGCAGTTCCCGCGAGGCAGGGGCGCTGTTTGAGAACTTGGTGCTGTTGCACCTCCAGGTGCTCTCCGATCTCCTCACCCCACCGGCCCGGATCCATCATTGGCGTACGGTCTCCGGAAGGGAGGTGGACTTCATAGTGGAGTGGGGGCGCAGGCTGGTGGCGGTGGAGGCCAAACTGGCCACTAAGGCCCGTTATGCCGATGCCCGAACGCTCGAGCTCTTCCTGGCGGAGCATGAGGAGTGCCGAGTGGGCGTGCTGGTTTACTGCGGCGACGAGGTGGTCAGGTTGGGGGAGAAGATCATCGCGCTTCCCTGGCAAGCGCTGGCCGGGCAGGGGCAAAAGGAGGACTGATCTTTGAGTTCCAGCGCTTCACGATCCGGCTCACCGTAGAATAGCGGAACACAGCTTGTACCGTGCTCCACTACAG
>JAGGRX010000179.1 GCA_021159405.1 Candidatus Bipolaricaulota bacterium
CCTTTGTTGAGGGCGGATAGCTCAGTTGGTAGAGCGCTCCCTTCACGGGGGAGAAGTCGGGGGTTCGAGTCCTCCTCCGCCCATTTGCCTTTGTGTCGTCAGGTCTTTACCTCCCCACCTCTTGCTCCAACCTCAATCCCGATGGGTTAAACTCCCACGCCCATCATGGCACAAAAGCTGACAAACGGTTCACTAGGGGGGCGGGCCATCTACCACCTCGTGATGCCCCTCGCCGCCGCCCTGGCGGCCTCCTTTACCGCTGGTTCCGCCGTGGGCATGTTGATGCAGCTTTACCTCAAAAGCCGCGGCTGTTCCACTTTGATCATCGGCCTGAGCTCCAGCGCCATCTCCCTGGGGACCTTCCTCGGCACTTTGGCCTTCGGTTTCCTCTCGGATCGTTTCCCCCGTAAACCCCTGTTGATGGCTGCCCTCCTGGGCGGGATGGGGACTGTGGCCACCCTGGCTCTCCTGCCACCGCCCTCTGGAGCATTGGCAGCGGTGTTCGCCCGGGCCTTCTTCAGCATGGGCCTCAGTACGGTAGCCATGTCCATCGTTTCCGGGGTAAGCCGAGCGGCACAGCGGGGGAGAAACCTCTCCTTCGTCAGCGCCTCCCGCTCCCTGGGATTGATGTTGGGGAAGTTGGGGGGTGGTTTTCTCTTAGCTTATCTTGGCTTCCGATGGAGTTTCGCTGCGTTGGCGGTCCTGCCCCTCCTGGGAGTTTTCTTCGTTCTCCCTTTGCCGGAGACCGGGGCCCGAAGGCAGAAGCGGTCATCCCAGATAGCGGTCTTCCGCCACGGCCTCGGCGGGCTTTTCTTGGGAGCCTTGTTGCGCCAGTTAGGCACCAACGGCTTTTTCTCCCTGATCTACGTTTACATGGACACCCTAGGGATCCCACCTGAGCTCATGGGTTCGGTTTCTGCCTTGAACTCGGGGGTCCAGGTTTTGGGGATGCTTGTCTTTGGGCGCCTTGCCGATAGGATCGGCAGGAGAAAGGTCTTCCTCACGGGCTTTTTCCTCTCGATCCTGGTACCCCTCATCTTCGCCTTCTCCCGGGGGCCGGGCGGGATGGCCCTGGGTTTCTTGACCCTGGGGATTGCCTTCAGCTCCCTCTACATCGGTTCCACGGCTTACATCGGCGATGTCATCCCCCTGGAGCGTCAAGGGGAGATGCTGGGGCTTTTTGAGTCGAGCCGGGCTCTGGGGGGCTTTTTAGGGCCGATTTTGGCCGGTGCCATCTCCCGAGCGTTCGGCCTGCGGACGATGTTCCTGTGTATGGCCGGGGTGATCGCTGTGGGGTTTATGCTTGTCTTTTTCCGCCCGGCTAGTTCCTCCAGGCACTGAG
>JAGGRX010000119.1 GCA_021159405.1 Candidatus Bipolaricaulota bacterium
ATGTCGGTGAGGAACTCGATCCTAGGGGCGAAGGCGCCGAAGAAGGCGGTGATGAGTGCGACCCCGACCAAAACCCAAATGGGATGGCGGGCAATCCAGCGGGCAGTGCGTCTGATCATCGGCCGCTCACTTCTCCCAGGACGCCGATCTTAAGGAAGTAGGCAGACCAACCCAGCGCGTAGAGGTCATCGGCCGGGTCCAGGGCACGGCGTTCCCCGCGGAACACCTGCTCTACTGCCTTGTCGAGTATCCCGAGGACCATCTGCAGTTGGGGGCTCAGATCTTCAGGGAAGGCCGAGGTGCATACCCACACCCATTTCGCCTGGGCGGGCACGATGATGGCCAGCCGGAACGGCCCCTGCGGAAGCGGGCCCTCCGGAACCTGGGTAGTGCCCACGATCTGGACCTCGAACTCTGTAGAGGTGCGGAGGATCCTAGCGAGGATCCCCACCTGCATCGACTCCATCAGGTTTTGGGTCTGGTCTATGATCAGCACCTTTACCGAGGGAGCCGCAACCCCAAAGACGGCCAAAACGGCCACCATACCCAATGTCAAAATAAATCTACGCATAATTAACCTCCTTATCCGCGCGCAGCCAACGCCAAAGGGATTCTGCCAGCTCCTGCGGCCCTTTTTCCATAAGCAGCGCAGCCGTATCATCGCCTGCGAAGATGCGCAAGCTGACCGCCTCTATCATCCCCAGGATAGCGTATGCAGTGACGAGGGGCTGACAGGGGCGGATCTCGCCAGCAGCAATCCCCTCTCCGATGACCTCGGCGATGAAGTTGGCTACTTCGTCGTAAAGCTCCTGAATCCTCGTCCTCAAACTGAAACTGGGATCGAACCTCTCACGGAAAAACAGACGGGCGCTGTTTCTTTTGTCCTTGAGCAAGGAGAAATGCATCTCCACCATCTTTTGGATTTGGTCTTTAACCGGAAGGCCTGCTGCTTTGAGCTCGGCCACCACCTGGCGGCGCCGGTCAAGCTCGTCACGGATGATCCGCTCCAGGATGTCCTCTTTGCTCTTGAAGTGGTGATAGATGGCGCCGATGGAGACCTGAGCGGCTTTGGCAATGGCCCGCATGCCGGTCGATGCAAAGCCCCTTTGAGCGAAAAGCCGCTCGGCGGTCCGCACGATCCTCTCTTCTGTAGGTGTTTTGTTCCCCATGGCACTGAACGAACGCTCGTTCTAAGATGGGCAGTATAATGCCCTACCCCTGGCCTGTCAAGGTGGCAAGGTGAAGAAAGAAGGAACTGGTGGGCCCGCCTGGAGTCGAACCAGGGACCTCACGCTTATCAGGCGTGCGCTCTAACCGCCTGAGCTACGGACCCA
>JAGGRX010000125.1 GCA_021159405.1 Candidatus Bipolaricaulota bacterium
CAAAAGCCCCAGTTCGCGTAGCACCTCCCGCAGCGCGCGGTCCGCCTCTTTTTGCTCCTCCTCCGCTTCCTGGAGGAGCACCACTGCCTCCTCCAGGGGGAGGACCTCCTCTTTCTCGTCCACGGCCACGTAGCGGCTGGGGGAGAGGTTGTAGTCGTTCCGGGCAGCTTCCTCTACCGTGATGATGGCCGAAAGGCCTTCCTCCGCGACCCACTCGTGGTAGACCCGGGCGATCCGCTCGATGTGCTCCTCGGTGAGGTAGTTCTTGGGCCGGCCCTTGGCGAAGAGTTTCCCGGCGTTGATGAGGAGGATCTCCCCGGGATGTCGCTTTCGCTTGTTTATCACGATGATCACCCCAGGGGCGGTAGTGTTGTAGAAGAGGTTTTCCGGAAGCAAGAGCACCGCCTCGATGAGGTCGTGCTCCACGAATTGCTTGCGGATGTCCCGCTCCCGGTTGCTCCCGGAGGTGCCGCTTCCCCGGGAGACCGAGCCGGTGTCGATGACCAGGGCCAGCCGGCCGCCCTCGTTCAGGGAGGCGTACATGTGCTGGATCCAACCCCAGTCGGCGCTGGAGGAGGGCGGTATCCCGAAGCGGAAACGCTCGTAGGTGTCATTCTCGTAGACCTCCTTGGGGAAGTCCTGGTTCCACATGGGATTTGCCACCACCAGATCGAAGGCCCGCAGGCGGCCGTGGGCATCGGTGAAGGCCGGGCGGCGCATGGTGTCCCCCAGGGCGATCTCGGCCTCCATGTCGTGGATGAACGCGTTCATCTTGGCCATGGCGTAGGTAGTGGGATTGATCTCCTGGCCGAAGAGCTTGAGGGAGGCCACCTGGGGCGGGAGCACGCGGCGGCCGTTTTCCTCCACACCGTGGGTTTCCAGGAGTCGCAGGTGGCACTTGATGAGGAGACCGCCGGAGCCGCAACACGGGTCGTAGACCGACATCCCGGGCTCGGGCTCCAGGATCCGCGCCATGAGGATGGCCACCTCCCGCGGAGTGTAGAACTCCCCGGCGGACTGTCCCTGTCCCTCGGCGAACTTCCGCAGCAGGTACTCGTAGGCCCGGCCCAGGATGTCCGGCTCCACGTCGTCCAGGCCCAGGCGGTAGCGGGAGAGGATCTCCACCAGGCGGCGGAGGTAGTCATCGGGCACGATGCGCTGGCCGGCGGCGGTGGCGTTGAAGTCCACCAGGTCGATGACCCCTTGGAGCTTCGGGTTCTCCCGGGCCACGGCCCGCACCGCGTCGGTGAGGTATTCTCCAAG
>JAGGRX010000039.1 GCA_021159405.1 Candidatus Bipolaricaulota bacterium
AGGGCGCCCCAAGGGGTGTCCGTCCGCCCACAGCTGCTCAAACAGGAGGCGGAGGGCCACATCCTGAGGGTTATCCTCCGCCTCGCGGATCTCCTCCAGGATCACCGTCCGCTCCCGCTCCAGGTCCTCGGGGGCAAGACGGGGTTGGGTGAGTATCTCACCCAGCACCTCCAAGGCTGCTTCAAGCCCTTCTTCGAGCACGGTGGTGTAAAAGAAGGTGCTCTCCTTTCCGGTGGCGCCGTTGAGGTTTCCCCCCAACGCATCGATGGCCTGAGCGATCTCAAGGGCGCTACGGCGCATGGTTCCCTTGAAGGCCATGTGCTCAAGAAGATGGGCCAATCCCCCTTTACCCGGGGGGTCATCCCGGCTCCCCGCCCTCACCCATACGCCCAAGGCCACGGAGCGCACCCGCTCCATGGGCTCGACCAGCATGTACAGGCCGGAGGGGAGTCTGTGAGAATAAAGCCCCGGATACAGCTCCTCCATCACGAGGAACCCTCGAGCCGGACCGGACCTTTGGGGAGAACGCGCTTTAGCTTATAGCGACCCTGCTTATCTATTTCCACTATCTCGACCAGCATCTTGTCGCCCTTTTTGGCCACCTTGTGGGGATCGGCCCGCTCACCGAGGCGGGTCTTGTGCACCAGGCCCCGCACCCCAGGGGCGATCTCCACGAACACCCCGTAGTCCACCACGTTGGTCACCTTGCCGGGCAGAATATCCCCCACCTTGAGGACGGGCCGCTCCCGCACGAGCTTGAGGCGTGGCCGGCCGGAATCGTCGGTGCCGATCACCTCCACGGTGACTTCGTCGCCCACCTTGACGACATCCTCCACCTTCTCCACGTAGCCGTCGGCCAGGTTGGAGATGTGGATGAGGCCCTCAACGCCGGGTTTGAGCTCCACGAAGGCGCCGAAGGGGGCGATCCTCACCACTTTGCAGCGCAGGACCTGACCCACTTCGATCTCTTCGGTGAGTTCCTCCACCATCTTCCGGGCCCGGGCCACCGACTCGGCGGAGTCCCCGGCGATCTTGACCGCCCCGTCGTCCTGGATGTCGATCTGGGTCTCGGTATCCTCCTGGATCTTGCGGATGGTGCGGCCGCCAGGACCGATGACCAGGCCGATCTTTTCGGGGCTTATGTGGATGACGTCCAGGGCAGGGGCATAGGGGGAAAGGTGCGGCCGCGGAGCGGGCAGGGCCTTCTCCATCAGGTCGAGGATCCGAATGCGGGCCTCCCTGGCCTGGGC
>JAGGRX010000100.1 GCA_021159405.1 Candidatus Bipolaricaulota bacterium
GCGACGGAGACGGGGGACAGGCTTTGCGGGCACACATTGGCCTGCTCCCGCGTATGCCGCCTGAGTCCTGCCCGCGTGGCGCAGTGGACGCCCAGATGCGTGGCCATCTCCCTCACGGTGTGCCCGGAGCTTCGTCGGGTCCCCGCAATGGCGTCGTTTCAGGCTCCAGCGAAGTTCTGGTCCAAGGCAGGGCAACCCCCACGCCATCTTCTCAGTCCAGGTAATCATCCAGGACAAGAATCTCGATTCCTTTGCCATCTAGATTCTTCAACTTTTGGTCATTCGTAAGAAAGGCGCTGGCCCCCTCCCTAAGGACGGTAGCGATGATGAGCGCGTCGGGAGTGCGAAGCCTGTGGACCCCCCGCAGGCGGGCAGCCTCCTTGGCGATTTCGAAACTTAAGGGTACCAAGACCGCGTTCGGAAGGCCTCTGAGGAAGCCCTCACAGACCCGCACCCTCTCCTCTTCCCCTACGGCGAACGGCTTCACCAAAAGTTCGGTCACGGAGATCATGGAAATCACGGCTGTGAGGTCTCCCCTCGCAAGCCCAGTGACCACCACCTCGGTTAGTTCTGCATAAGGAGAAAGCCCCTCAAGGTGATAGATCAGGACGGAGGAGTCAAGTCCAACCCGACGGTGTTTGGCAAGATCGGCCTTTAGCCTTTCCCGCCCTCCCATGATCCTCGCTCCCCTTCCAAGTACCCTTTGATCTCCTCCTCATTTTGGCCCCATGTCCCCCGGAGGATCCCCTTGGTGTCCGTAGCATACCTCTCGGGAGCGCTGAGGATCACGTGCCCGCCTTCAACGGTCACGATGAGCCGATCCCCCTCCTTGAGCCCCAAGAAATCGCGGACCTCCTTGGGCAAAACCATCTGCCCCTTCCTCCCCAGTCTGACCGTCTTGGCAATGGTCATGCCAAATCACCTTAGTCAGATCATATGAAAAAGACGGGCCGCTTGCAAATAGACAGGCCTCCGGCAGCCTTTCCGCCTTGGTGTAGGGCCAGTTGGGGCTGAGCGCCAGATTGGGCTACGGGCGATCTCAGAGATACGGGAATGTTGTACATTTTCAAGCACTCCCCGGACACCTCCAAGTCCGGCCTTTGGGGTGGGTCGCCATGTCTTGACGCATCTACCGCCTGACACCGGACTCGAGAGAAAGCCCAACGTCCCAGGTTATTTGGTTTACACGAACCACTTATCCCAAGGAGCAAGATACTCCCAAACTTCGGCCACATAAGGTGCG
>JAGGRX010000141.1 GCA_021159405.1 Candidatus Bipolaricaulota bacterium
TTTTCCGGTAATGCACGGAACAAGACTTGCCCCTCCAGTCCTGCGCGGGCGGACCACCACCGCCCACCGTTTTTTCATCATCCGCAGGATGGACCGGATCCTGGTGCTCCAAGACGGTGGAGAAAGGGGTCTTTGGGGGGCTCCCACCAGGGGACACTCCACACCCTGTGGGAGCTCTCCGTGGGAAATAAAGATGGGAGAATCCACACTGCTCACAACTTTATATAAATTCCCCGCCGAGCTAACACCACTGCAAGGGCTATACAGCCACCAAGGGTGCAAAGCGTGATCAGAACGGGGTATACCACCGGCGTGGAGACTGGAAGAGCCTCCTCTACGAACGTGGAGACGACGCTGCTCAGGATAAAAATGACAAGTGAATTCTTCCCAAGGGCATCGAGGACGCCGATACGGAAACCGCCTACCTCAACGAGGAAGTAGATAAGGGAGAACAGGATGGTTGCCAAACCGGTGCTGAAAATGATATAGGAGCATGAGACGAGGTGTTTGTTCAACGGGACGAGAAAAGAGGAAAGGAAGCCAGCCAAGGCGATTACAACTCCGCCAAGAAGGAACTTCCACGGATTTACATGTTCCTTTTTGACTTCAACCCCCACCGATGAAGCGGAGAAGGAAAGGACGAAACACCAGGAAAGCGTGGCGAACGGTCCTCCCATATCAAATCCCGCGACGAACGCCCGCAGGCCCAGGCAATCCAAGGCGATCTGATAAATGGCGAGGGACAAAAGGGAAAGAATCACGCTGTACGAGGGGGGAACGAACATAAATGGCAGGGCGAACAGGCCGGTCGCACCAAGCATCTGCAATATCCCCCAATCGAATGACCTTTCCGCAATCAGGGTCCCCACGAAGCCGAAGAGGAACAGCATAACGTAGCGCCTCACGAAATGGAGGATGGTCCGCTTGAGCCCGATCCTAGAAACTCTCTTTTCCAAGGAAATCCGATAGGCAACCCCCATAGCGAACAAAAACATCGGTGCCACAAGATCCGGGAAACGGTATCCATCCCACGGAGCGTGTTTCAGCCAGTTCGGTACATCGAAGGCAGACAAGGAGTTAACGATTATCATTAACAATAGTGCAAATCCGCGGAAATGGTCGAGAGAAGACAGTCTTTCCTTAAGCTCTTTATTTCCCATCCTTCAAAAATTTTACCGGCTAATAACAGAACTTCCCCCCATTAGGCTGCC
>JAGGRX010000159.1 GCA_021159405.1 Candidatus Bipolaricaulota bacterium
GTAAAGCTTATATGAGATAAGGCTGGCCAGGGAGCCGAGCAGGGTGCCAAAGCCTCCGACGCTCACCCCCCAGAGCAAGGCCCGCCAATTGGAGGTGAAGTCCGCGAGAAGGAGCGTGCTCGGGACGTTGCTGATAAGCTGACTTGCTAAGACGGAATAGACAAACACGCTCGTTGGGCTCTGCAGCTCAAACCTCAGGACGTGCGTCAGGTTGTCGGTAAACCCGAAGAAGCAGAGGAAAGTGAAGAGGAGAAAATAATCCACCCTAAGGGCGGCTCGGTCCCTGACGAGGACGTAAAGGAGGGGGATCGCTCCCACCCACAGTGGCAGCAGCTTGAGGGCAGCAAGGAGAAAGAGCGTGAAGAAAGCGAGGTAGAGGTAGGCGTCCCTTCCCACCGCCGGCGAGGTCAGCGTCATGGGGCGGGCCTTTATCGTGCTCGCCATGAGCATCGCGAAGGCCAACGAGACGAGGGCGAAGGGGAAAATTGCCCCTACGAATTCCCCCGCATGGAGGCCAAAGTGGTAGTAGATAAACAAATTCTGCGGGTTCCCAAACGGCGTCAGAGCTGAGGCCCCGTTCGCCGCAATAGTCTCCAGGATAACAATTTTCTCTACGCCCTCGATGTCCAGGGCCAAGGTCAGGGGAACAACCACCATAAGGGCCACGTCGTTGGTGACAAAGGTGGAAAGAGCACCGGTCAAGAACACCAGGCGCAGAGCCAGGTGTTTTTCGGCACTTAGTTTGACCGCGAGCCAGGTGAGAAGGTGGCTTTTCTCTAGCCCCCTGATGATGACCAGGAACACGAACAGCACAAAAGCCACATGGAAGTCGTCCGGGGTGTAGTGAGGAAACCTGTGGAGAGCGAGCGAGGAGGCGAGAAGGCCAAGCAGGCTGGCCACAAATACCCATTCCTCCGCTACTTTCCTCGCCAGGACACGCATGGGCTGGCCAAGATCATAGCCAATTGGCCGGACAGGGGAGGAGACGTGGGGGAGTGGAGAACCTGAACCTCAGGCGCTCCCCTCCCTGGCACGACCTCGGGGAGTAAAGGAGCAGGGGGAGTCCGCGGAAGCGGGCGTGTACCTGCCAACGGTCCCCGAGGAACTCCGCGTGCTGTACCTCCGCCTCGTAGGGCCCCTCTCCTACGGCCACGTGCTCCGGGCGGAAGAACACATAGACCTCTTCCCCGGGGGAGG
>JAGGRX010000005.1 GCA_021159405.1 Candidatus Bipolaricaulota bacterium
TGGTGGGCGGAGCATCCCTGGACCCAGACAAGTTCTGGACCATCGCCCAAGCTGCGCTGGGCTGAGAAGGCAGGGAAACACCCTTCACCACGGAGGGCGGCGAGGGTTTTCAGACTGGGTGGACTCCAGGGTCAATCTGTCCATATGGCAGAGTTGGGATCGCAGTTCCCGCAGCTTTTCTCGTATTCCATGTGCCCTCTCCCAGTCCATCTGCCCAGCATCCTCCATGAATTTTTTTGAAGGCGGCAATGGCGCCTTTGCGCTCCTCCCCGGGGGAGCCCTTTCGTCAGATACTTCAAAACGTCAAGGAGCTTAGCGTCCAGGAGGATACGGGACGGTTTAGTGTGGGCCAGGTAGGTCTCGGAGAAAGGCGCAAGTTCTCCACGTGTCGTTCCACCGTTTGGGGACGCAAGCCGTAACGGTAAAGCCACTTCCCGAAAGCCTTCACCCCCTCTCCTCCTGATTGGAATTACCCCAGGCTTCCTTTACGTTTTCGACGGGAGAGCAACGCCGTTGACAAAGGCAGGGGGCAATGGTACTTTGAAAACCATGAAGTGGACGATTCCCAATCAGATCACGCTTGCCCGGATCCTGTCGATTCCTCTTTTCATGTATTTCCTGTTCGCGGAGGGAACGATATACAAGATCCTGGCCCTGGCCATCTTCGCCCTGGCCGCCATCTCCGACGCCGTGGATGGGTACCTGGCCCGCTCCCTGAACCAGGTCACCCCATTCGGAAAATTCGCCGATCCCATCGCCGACAAGATCCTGGTGGCTGCCGCTTTGGTTTCCTTCGTCCAGCTGGACGAGCTCACCGCCCCCCCGGTGGTGGTGATCTTGTCCCGGGAGTTCCTCGTCACCGGGCTCCGGATCCTGGCCGTGGCCGAGGGCCGTGTGATCCCCGCCTCTCCTTTGGGCAAGGCCAAGACGTTCTCCCATATCGGCCTGGTCTTGTTCATCTTGGCCACCCGCTATTTCGGCATGGGCTCAGTAGGCCTTATTCTCAAGGATGTCTTTCTCTACCTCGCCGTCGCCCTGGCCATCATCTCAGGGGGGGAATACTTCTGGCGGTCACGGGACCTGTTCTCACCACAACGCTGAAAGCAACTTTTAGTTTAGCAAGGCTTTTGTGTTAGTCTGAGGTGAGCTCCCTGATGAGTTCATAGGCTCCGGCCAGGTCCACGAGCCTGTTCCAGG
>JAGGRX010000075.1 GCA_021159405.1 Candidatus Bipolaricaulota bacterium
GCAACGAAACCACCTCTCCCAACCGCACCACCCGCCACTCCTCCGGCAAGGGGCCCAGTTCGGTCATCTTGAAGCCTTCGGGAAGGTCCGCGGCATTTCGTGTGTTCATACCGCTCGCTTCAAGCATGGCTATTTCCCTTTGGCCCCTTTATGGTCCCATTCTGGCGCTTTTGAGCCGTTTCCGAGCCCTTCTTGGGTTCTTTCATGCGCCTTTTGCCCCTTTGCTGCGCCTTTCCTGCGGCTTTTGCGTGCACCACTCTGTGTCCAATAAATGCCCGTTAGCGGACCAGGGCATAGCGTTGGCTTTTTCCCACAGGCACCTGAGTCCAGAAATCGTGCCCGCATCTCACCCCCGTTCCGCTGGTTGAAAGAGCTCCACGCCCATCCGCCTGGCAGCTTCCCGTAGCACTTGGTCCTGGGTGGCTAAAGGAAGCCCCCGACGCAGGGCGAGATCCAGGTAGGCCGCGTCGTAGACGGATAGGCCCTGCTCCCGTGCCAGAAGGAGCACCTCGCCGAAGATCCGATCGGGCTCTGCCTGCTCCACAACGATGGGCAGAGAGCGCAGATACTCCAGAAAACCGGCCACCATAGCTTGGGTGACCCGTCCCCGCCGCTCTGCCACCAAAAGCGCGTTGCTCACTTCCAGAAGCCAAATGCACGGGACGAGGGCTTTCCCGTTCTCCAAAGCATCCAAGACCGCGTCAGTGTACTCATTGCTTTCGTCCTCCAGCCCCCAGGCCAGGGACACGGAGGCATCCACAACGAACAACTCCCGTCCCATCACATTCGCCCTTCCTCTATCAGCTCCTTGATCTTGAGACCGCCGAGGGTGTGATTCCTTCGAAACTCCTTGAGAGCTTCGATCACTTCCTTCACATCGCGCCGACGGGGGGATATGGGCTCCAGCACCGCCACAGGGACCCCGTGCTTGGTGATCACAAACCGTTCCCCTTTCTCCACCCGCCGCAGGAGCTCCGAAAACTTCGCCTTGGCCTCATAGGCCCCTATGCGTTCCATCGCCGCAACCTCCTATAGACCAGTTTCAGACTAGTTTAAAAGGCCGGGGTGGATGGATCAAGGCGAGGCCTCCGAAGATCGCAAAAGCCCCAGTTCGCGTAGCACCTCCCGCAGCGCGCGGTCCGCCTCTTTTTGC
>JAGGRX010000165.1 GCA_021159405.1 Candidatus Bipolaricaulota bacterium
CCTTTCCTCCCCCCCTAGCCGAGAAAGGAGTCCCACCGCCGCCTCCGTAAGCAGAACCACGTTATCGGTCGGCTCTGGCAAGCGCAACTGACGGGTGTTGGTGACGAAGTCTTCCCAGCGAACCTTCAATCGGACGACGCGCGCAAGCAGCCTTTCCCCCCGCAAACGCTCGGCTACTAGGGCCGCAAGGCGGCGCACTTCATTCTGGATCACCTCTTGATCGTACAGGTCCTCCGGGTAGGTGATCTCTTGGGACAAGCTCTTTGCTTCCCTCACGGGGACCACCGGCGAGTCATCCATGCCCCGGGCCAGCCGCCAAAGGTGAACTCCAGTCTTTGGGCCGAACCAAGAGGAAAGGAGCGCTACATCGACGCCCCTCAGGTCTCCCACGGTGCGTATGCCTAGCCCGGCGAGCCGGCGGGCGGTTTTAGGGCCGATCCCCCAAAGCCGGTCTACAGGGAGGGGGGACAGGAACCCAAGTACATCCTCGGGGTTCACGATCCTGAGCCCGCCTGGCTTGGCGGAGTCAGAAGCGAGCTTGGCCAAGAGCTTATTTGGCCCCAAACCCACGGAACAGGTGAGCCCCACCTCCTTGGGGATCCGGGCGTGGATCTCCCGCGCCACCCGCTCGGGAGGGCCGTGCAAGCGTTCGGTCCCGGTGAGGTCGAGGAACGCCTCGTCCAGGGAGATCGGCTCCACCAAGGGGGTATACTCGCGCAGGATGGCCTGAATTCGCCCGGAGATTTCCTCGTAGCGCGAGAACCGTGGGGCCAGGAACACCCCTTTAGGGCAAAGCCTCCTGGCCTTGGCCATGGGCATGGCGGAGTGCACCCCATAGGTCCGGGCCTCGTAGGAGGCGGTGGCCACCACCCCCCGGGGGCCCAGGCCTCCCACGATCACCGGCTTCCCCTTGAGGGAGGGGTTGTCAAGCTGCTCCACGGACGCGAAGAACGCGTCCATGTCCACATGAAGGATCCACCTGGTCACACGTGATCCTAGCATAATCACCTGAGATGAGAAAGACGATCTTCACGCTGGGGCACTCGAGCCTTCCGTGGGAGGAGTTCCTGGCCCTGTTGCGCGAGCACGGGATCGATGTCGTTGTGGATGTGAGGCGCTTCCCCACCTCCAAGAAGC
>JAGGRX010000178.1 GCA_021159405.1 Candidatus Bipolaricaulota bacterium
ATCTACGTGGCCGTGGTGGAGGGTGCGGACCAGGTCTGGACCTTCCGCGGCTTCGTGTACATCAAGCGGTAGCAAGGGGCTTAATGGGGTGGGCCTTTTCGGCCCACCCCCAAGGCCTTGGACATAGGTGTATGAGGAGGTAAGGCGAAGATGAAAAGGATAATGCTAGCAGCGCTGCTTGTGGGGGCCATCGCCGTGGCCGCTTTCCCGCAGGGGTATGAGGGGACGATCGTGTTCCAGGGTGGCCATGGGGCGAAGGCCTTGGGGATGGGGGGCGCGTTCTGCGCCCTGGCGGATGACGCTACGGGAGCTCTGTGGAACCCCGCCGGGCTGACGTTCGTCGGGCCGTGGATCGGTGGGGCGACGTCCAACCGGTTTTCCACCGGCGACTTTGAGGGGGTTGGCTACCAGTACGTCTCGGGTGGATTCACCTACGAGGGGTACGCCATCGGGCTTGGCTGGGCCAACGCCACCGCCGGGCAGTACTACTCGGCCAGCATGTACTTGGGCACGGTCGGAATCGAGATCGGAGGTTTCGGGTCCGTGGGCGTGAACGTCAAGTACTACTCCGAGACCATCGAGGACGAGTCCGCGAGCGGGTTTGGCTTCGACATCGGGCTGTTGTTCCCCATAACGGACCAATTTACGATTGGGATCGTGGCCAAGGACGTAGGCGGCACGACCATATGGGAAGACCAGACCGTAACGCCCATGTACACTGTTGGCGCAGGGGGCAAGTTCCTCGACGGTGCGTTGACCGTGGCCTGTGATGTAGACCTTTCTGGGATGAGCTTTGCCGGGGCCAAGGCCGGGCTTGAGTTTGTGCTCATCGAGAACCTGGCGGTCCGCGCGGGTGTGGTGTTCCCCGATGCGGACTTTTCCAGCTACTACTTCACGGTCGGTGCTGGGCTCGGCGTGGGGGACCTTTCCATCGACGCGGCGTATGTGCTCCAGCCTGAGCCCGGGGAGTCGTTGGTGCTTTCGGCGACGTTCCTTTTGGGGAACCTTTTTGCCCCGGCTGAGGAGCAAGCACCCGAGCAGGCGCCTGAGCAGGCACCTGAGCAGCCGACCGAGTAACCCAAGGTTTCTTGTGCCCACCGGGGGCGGCCAAGCCGCCCCCGGTTTTTTA
>JAGGRX010000051.1 GCA_021159405.1 Candidatus Bipolaricaulota bacterium
TCCCTGAGCTACCCCGGACCAGTCCCAGTTCCGCCATCCTCCGGGCGGCCCGGGCCACCTTCTCACGCCAAGGCCGCAGCGATCGACTCATGGTACGGAGGTCGCAGTGCGCCGCGCTCGGTGACGATGGCCGAGATCAGCTCCGCCGGGGTCACATCGAAGGCCGGATTGTGCGCCCGAGCACCCTCCGGTGCAAACCGCATCCCGTAAGGAGCGAGCACCTCGTCCTCCCCTCGCTCCTCGATCGGGATCCCCTTTCCGCTTTCAAGCTCCGGGTCGATGGTAGACGTGGGGGCCACCACGTAGAAGGGGATCCGGTGGCGGTGGGCGAGCACTGCCAGGGTGTAGGTGCCGATCTTGTTGGCGGTGTCGCCGTTCCGCGCGATGCGATCCGCCCCAACGAGCACTGCATCAACTTTCCCTTTAGCCATGAGCCAGCCGGCGGCGGAGTCGGCGATCAGCCGAAAGGGGATCCCCTCCCGGAGGAGCTCCCAAGCGGTGAGCCGCGCCCCTTGCAGGCGCGGCCTGGTCTCGCAGGCATAAACCAGCTCCAGCTTCCCCTCCTCCCACGCTGCTCTAATTACCCCAAGGGCGGTGCCGTAGCCGCCGGTCGCCAGCGCTCCTGTGTTGCAAATCGTGAGGACACGCACCCCTTGCGGAAGAAGCTCCTCCCCGTATTTCCCGATCCGGCGGTTGGCCGCGATATCCTCCTCGTGAATCCTTTTTGCTTCTTTGAGCAACGCCTCCTTGAGGCTTGGAAGGCTTTCCGACCGATGTTCCTGAAAGACCTTCCCCATCCTCCGGATGGCCCAGAACAGGTTCACCGCGGTGGGGCGAGTCCGGGAAAGGCCCTCCGCGGCGGCCCGGAAAAGGGGTTCCGGATTAGCATCAGGAGAGAGGTTCCAAACAGAAAGGACAAGCCCGTAAGCAGCGGCGATCCCGATGGCCGGCGCGCCCCGCACCCGCATGGTCCGGATGGCCTCCGCCACCTCCTCCCAGCGGGCAAGCGAAAGCCACACTTCCTCATGGGGAAGGCGCGTCTGGTCCAGGAGCCTTACCGTCCCGTCCTCCCAGTAAACCGGTCTTAGCATC
>JAGGRX010000002.1 GCA_021159405.1 Candidatus Bipolaricaulota bacterium
TTGCCCGCCTTTAGTCTTAGCACTCCAGGTGGTTCCTCTCTAGGGGCGCACTTCAGCTGACGATGTCCTTCGCGCTGAAGTGGGTTTCTACATAAAACGGAGCCACAAGCCGAGGTGAGCGCATGCCTTTTTCATCCAATGCCACAAGTGGTCGCGTCGAACGAGGCCCCGCAGGCACAGGAACAGCCTTTTTCAAGTCACGCTTCAGCCAATCCACAGTGCAGAGGAGGATGTCCCTCCAGGTTTCCACATTGCGGGTGACCCCATCAGGGAAATGGATGCGCGAAGGGCGCAAGTTTCGGGAAGCCAGTTTTTTGACTTCGACAAGTGTTTTCCTGTTCGCCTTTTTCGGTTGCGGCGCTGCTCCTTTACCGAACTCCGACGCCACAATCACATTTAAAGGCTCAACCTTCGGCATTGCTGGGCGCCAAAGGGCTAGAAGGACACGGGCTGCCTCCCCAACCGATGTCTCGGTAAGGCAAACCTGTGCGACCTCCTTTCCTCCCATTTCGGTTATATCGAAAACTATCCACAAATTTCCGTCGGTAACTACGTAGAAGGGGACTTGGTTCCGCCAGCAATACTGGAATCCTTTGTCAAGCGCCTTTTCAAGGTCGGTCCCTAGCGATTTAGCTTCAACCATTATGTGAGGCTTGCCCTCGATGAGTAAGGCATAGTCAGGTCGGCCACCTGTTTCAGTGGGAAATTCCGGAAAAACCTGTGTGGGATCCGCTGTGTCCCAACCTAAGCACCTGAGCACGGGGTCGATCAGGACGTACCTCGTCAATGCCTCACTGGTTTGGAGTATTTTTCTGTGTTCCTGAATGCGCGCTTTTACTCGCTCCAAAACCGCAAGTAATTCGTTCACTTCTTTCAACCTCCAACACAGCATAGCGGGTACCCTCTTTTTTGCCAAGTTCTGCGCAGGGAGTGGCCCTATGGGCAAAGGTTCTGCTACTATGGATCAAAAAGGAGGCGTGATGGAAGAGCGGAAGAAAGTGACCATTCCGGACCTTTATGCTATGGTGGCCCGGGGGGAGCGGATCACCTTCCTCACCG
>JAGGRX010000053.1 GCA_021159405.1 Candidatus Bipolaricaulota bacterium
CAAAAGGTGGCTTCCGAAGGGCACTATGACGCCTGGACATCTGTCTTGGCACCACCGGCCTCCCGGATCGCGGGCGGCACCGCCACCCCCACCGCCCCGAACACCTTCCCCGCCACTCCCTTCAGCGGCAACCTCAGGATGTACCGCTTTCCTCCATGCATCACCTCTACCTCCCGCACCTCCATGAGGTCTCGCACCACGTCCTTCCACTCCACAGCCAATCCCTTCCGTTTCAGCCGCTCTTTGAGCTCGTGCAAAAGCAAAAGCGCCAGAAAGCTCACGAAGATGTGCCCCCGGATGGTGGACGCGAACTTGTGGAAGATGGGCCGCGTCTCAAGCAGGCTCTTGGCCGCCCGGAAGAACTCCTCCACCAAAAGAAGCCGCTTGTACTGCAAGGCCACCTCGGCAGCGGGAAGCTCGGTGTTTGTCCTCAGCACCCACTTGCCGTCGTAGCGGGCCTCCTCCTTCACCTTGTTGGGATCGATCTTGAACGTCCCCTTCTCTGCCACCAAGTACCGCCGGAAGCCGTGGTTCCCCACCAGGGCCTTTGGACCCTGGGAGAGCTTCTCCCGCAACGTCTCCAGGATCAGCCCTCGCTCCATCGCCTCCCGCTCTGCCTCCTTGGGGTTGTAGCACAGGATGTACCGGCGGCCTTCCACCCACACCTCCTTCACCCGCAGGTTCTCCCCCACTACTCGGTACCTCCCGGGCCGGGAAAGGACTTTTTCCCGGACCTCCTTGTCCCGCCGCAACCTCATCCCCAGGATGTACCGCACCCCCCGGGCCTCCAGCCCCTGGATCACCTCCCGGCTCACCATCCCCCGGTCGGCCACAACACACACCTCCCCCAACGGAAACCTCTCCCGCGCCCGGTCCACCACCGGAAGCAGCACCTTCGCGTCCGCCACGTTCCCCGGAAACACCTCACAGGCGATCGGCCTGCCGTCCCCAGAAAGAAGCGCCCCCGCTACCACTTGCTTGAGCTCCGGCCGCCGATCCCGGGAGTAGCCCCGCTCCCCAAGCTTCCCTCCCTC
>JAGGRX010000077.1 GCA_021159405.1 Candidatus Bipolaricaulota bacterium
ACCCTCCCCATCGGGACCCTCACTGCGATCGTGAGGGATATCGGTTGGACTGAAGACGACCTCCGACGGCTGAAGTTGATCAAGTGAAACGCCACACGGTAGCTATGATAACACAAGCGCCGTCGGCCAGACTACTTCAACCCAAAAGTCATAAGTAAAGCCCCAATTTTTTCCAATTTCTTTCTCTGCCCCACCAGGAGCCCGGCTCTCATACGCTTGTGAGCTCCAGGTCCTGGGCATCCCGCAAGGGTCTTCCCGGACGCAGGATGGCCACGGTTCGCTCGGTACCCCCATAGGCGGAAGAGGTGAAGATTGTGAGGCACCGACCGTTGAACAGATACGTAGGGGCGTGGGGTTGGTGTGACCTGACCAGGACCCTCAGGCCCAAGCGGTCCATGACCTCGCGGAAGAAATCCCGGCCGAAGGTGGGCCGGCCGAAGTAATCCCCAGCTAAATACCCAGGCAAGTCCGCCCAGTCGCCCCAGGTGATCTTCCGCCAGTCCGGGGAGCCGAGCTGGACTTTCTCGATCTCCTCCACCCGCTCCACGTCGGGTAGCGCTCCGTGCAGGGCGAGCACCCCATGAGGGTGGTAGGCAGCGAATGGGAGCAAGGAGAGCGTCTCTGCGTAAGCCCGCTCGCGCTGCAAGTCGAGCCGGCGCCAGAAGTCCGCAGGAGTGAAGGGCGCCACGGCCCAACCCTCGTGGTTCCCCATGAGGAGGAACACCCGATCCGGATGGGAAAGCTTGGTCTCAAGTAAAAGCCTGAGATTGCCCTCCGAGTCCGGCCCCCGGTCCACGTAGTCCCCGAGGAACACGATCACGTGGTCCGGGGAGAGGAAGCGGTTAAGGACCGTTTCTGTGGCTTCCCGGTCCCCGTGGGTGTCGCCCACGAACACGATCGTCTTCCCTTCCGGGAGGCGGATCAGCCGCCCCTCCTTCCTGAAGCGGGCCCGTGCCGCGGCAAGGAGCTCCTCGTGTTCCACGGTGGTTAAGGCTAGCCTTTCCCAGCCGAAGGGGCAAGCCGGCTTTA
>JAGGRX010000089.1 GCA_021159405.1 Candidatus Bipolaricaulota bacterium
ATACGCGGGAGCAGGCCAATGTGTGCCCGCAAAGCCTGTCCCCCGTCTCCGTCGCACCTAGCTTGATTTGTAGGGCAAGGGCTCCTGGCGCACCTGCCCGGCCAGGGCTTCGAACTCCGGGTCCTTGTGTACCAGGACCGCCCCGTGCTGGTGGGCGAAGGAGGCGATGAGGGCGTCTGCTAGCGAGAGATGGTGCTGGGCCTTAAACCGAGCGGCAGTAAGCAGGGTCGGCTCATCGACGCTCCAGAGAAAGGTCACAGGAAGCTGTTTGAGCAGCGCGTATCGCTGGCCGGCTGTCGCCTCGGATTGCTCCTGAAAAGTGATGTAATAGGTCTCTAAAAGGGCTAAAAATGGGAGCAAGACCTCGCTTTCGGCATCACGCAGGAGACTTTCCACCCGCTCTGCCCCCTCCTCATCCTCGAGGAGCGTCAACACGGCCGAGGTGTCCAGGAGATACCGCTCGCGCTTAGCCATGTGCTTCTTTATCCCGCTCCTCCCGCCGAGCGGCGAGCAGTCGCTCCAGCAATCCCTCCCCCCGAGCACACCCGCGTAGGACACGGATGGGATCGGCCGGAACGGGAACGACCTTGATCACCCCTCCTTCGTCGATCCACTCCAAAAGGTCCCCGCCTTTGATGCCATATCGCCTCCGGATGGCGGCGGGGATCGCCGTCTGCGCCCGCTTCGTCACCTTGGTCGTCGTCTTCATCACCCTCATCCTTCCCTCATTTTACAAGGCGCTTGCACGTCTTTACAAGCCTTAGGCGCTTAATAGCTTGTAGCAGCGGCTACTGGCGTCTCTTCATTCCCCTCCCTTCCGGAGGGGTTTGGTGCTGAGCGCCGGCGGCGACAAAAGTTACACCGGCTCTTTCAAGCACCGGGTTGGGAAGCGCATCCTGTTCTGCCACATTTCGCGGCAGGCTGGAGCTCGCAGGTCGGACGGACCCTGCGTTTTTCCGGTAATGCACGGAACAAGACTTGCCCCTCCAGTCCTGCGCGGGCGGACC